>UQMY01000013.1 GCA_900542325.1 uncultured Collinsella sp.
GCTGCGGAAACGCGGGGTCCGTTCAGGCTGTTGCGTTGAGATTGAAAATCAACCAACTTTTTTGTGGAACGCAGTTTTGTCACGCTGCTCCGCATATACCGCCGTTCCCCGTACGATCGATTGGCTTTTCGATCACGTCAAACTTAGCATCAAGTTCCCTCAGGAGCGATCTCACCCGCTGGGCACAATCATAATCGGCAAACGAGATGCTCAACATGCGAGCAACCTGGTTAGATGTCCGGACCCCATAGAAATGCTCCAGGGCCACAAGCCCCTCGTGCGTCACAAAGGTCTCGACCACATGCGGCGACTCTTCATAGCACCATTGCGTCAATGGTCCCTCACTCGTCTGCCGAACCACCAAGCCACCCATACCCGACGGCTCGCACGTTGCCAGCAGGTGTTCCCCGCCCTCATCGCTCTGGAACAAAACAACCCGCTCGTCGAACAGCTCCATCACATCCCCTTTCTCTTGCTCTTAGTTAGCAAAAGCATAGCAGGTGGATGCATGTATACAGAACGTTTGTTCGTGTATTTTCTATTGAGCTGTCCGCACGGCATGGTATAGCCGCACACAAAAAGGACGCCCCTAAAAGGAGCGCCCTCGCAAATCGCCTATGCAGCTAGTTTACGCGACCGGCTCGATCTTCTCGAGGCCGCCCATGTAGGGACGCAGAACCTCGGGGATCGTGATGGTGCCATCGGCGTTCTGGTAGTTCTCCAGAATAGCAGCCATGGTACGACCAGCCGGCAGGCCGGAACCGTTAAGGGTGTGCAGGTAGCGCGAACCCTTGAAGTTCTCGGGGTCGCGATACTTGATGTTGGCGCGGCGTGCCTGGAAGTCACCGCAGTTGGAGCAGGAGCTGATCTCCTTGTAGGCGTTGTAGCTCGGCAGCCAGACCTCGACATCGTAGGTCTGACGGGCAGAGAAGCCCAAGTCGCCGGTGCACAGGCTAATCACGCGATACGGAAGGCCCAGCTGCTGCAGCAGGTACTCGGCCTCGGCGGTCATGCTCTCGAGCTCCTCGTCGGACTCCTCCGGCTTAGCGAACTTGACCATCTCGACCTTGTCGAACTCGTGCTGACGGATGATGCCACGGGTGTCGCGACCGGCGGAACCGGCCTCCTCGCGGAAGCAGGGGGTGAAGGCGGTGTAGCGGCGCGGCAGGGTGTCGGCATCGAGGACCTCACCGGCGTGCAAGTTGGTGAGCACGACCTCGGCGGTAGGGATCAGGAAGTTGTCACCCGAGACGTGATAGGCGTCGTCCTCGAACTTGGGCAGCTGACCCGTACCGAACATGGTCTGACGCTTGACGACGATGGGCGGCCACCACTCCTTGAAGCCACGGCTCGTGTGCGTATCGAGGAAGAAGTTGATGAGGGCGCGCTCCAGACGGGCGCCGGCGCCACCGAGAACGGTGAAGCGGCTGCCGGAGAGCTTGTTACCGCGCTCGAAGTCGAGGATGTCCAGATCGGTGCCCAGATCCCAGTGCGGCTTAAAGTCGAAGTCGAACTCGCGCGGGGTGCCCCAACGACGGCGCTCGATGTTCTCGTCCTCGTCCTTGCCGTACGGCGTGGCCTCGCAAGGAATGTTGGGCAGGTGAGCCATGAAATCGTACTGCTCCTGCTCGAGAGCGGTGCGGCGCTCGGCCAGACCGTCAATCTTCTCGTTGACGGCGCGCACGGCCTCTTTGGCGACCTCGGCCTCGTCCTTCTTGCCCTCCTTCATCAGGGCGCCGATCTTCTTGGACTCGGCGTTGCGTGTGGCCTGGAGCTCCTCGACCTCGGTGATGACGGCACGACGCTCGTCGTCGAGCTCAAAGAACTTCTCGCGATCCCAAGACGTCTGGCGGTTAGCCATGGCAGTATCGATGGCATCGGGGTTCTCGCGAACAAACTTGATATCAAGCATTAGATCCTCCGGCGATATACATTCCATTTAGGTTGCAACCTTGTACATGTATGGGCAAGTATATACTTATGAGCGTTTACGACCCAACTCAACTACACAAGAAGGCACCTAATGGACGCAGTTTTTTCCTTTTTGTTTGGCACCCGCACCGGTTTTGCCATCCTTTTCGCCGGCGGCATCCTGCTGTTTGCGATTCTTGCCTTTGTAATGGAGAAGCGCACCCATAAGATGTATGTCGACCGCGGTCCCAAGTCCGAGGACGAAGAAGACAGCTTCTGGGACTAACCTGCCAAAAAGGGACAGGTTTTTTCGGTCGGTTTTATCTGGGCAAACGCAAGCGCCCCGCAACTGGAATCGAGCCAGTTGCGGGGCGCTTTTCGCTAAAAGGACAAAACCTCAGGGAAAACCTGTCAAAATAAACCTGTCTATCTTGTTCGGTCTTACTGAAGGGTTGCGTCGATTGCCTTGACCAGGGCGCTGCGCATGCCGGCGTCCTCGAGCGCAACGACGCCCTTGATGGTGGCACCACCGGGCGAGCATACGGCATCCTTCATCGCCGCAGGATGCTGGCCAGTTGCAAGCTGCAGCTTTGCCGTTCCCAGCACCATCTGGCTCACAATGCGATAGGCATCGGCACGCGGGATACCGTGCTTGACCGCTGCATCGCCCAGGGCCTCGATTGCCATGGCGACAAATGCCGGAGCGCAACCACCCACCGTGCCGCCCACGAACAGCAGACTCGTATCGAGCTCGACGACAGCGCCAAGCTTACCGAGCAGGTCGAGCACCACAGCACGCTGCTCGTCGTTAAGCGTCGAAGCCTTCTCGCAGGCGATGACGCCCTCGCCCACCGAAACCGGCGTGTTGGGCACCGTCGAGATATGCGAGACGCCCGGCAGGACCTGCTCCCACTTGGCACTGTCCCAGGTCCAGGCAACCGACAGAACGACCTTTTTGGCAAGAGCATCCTTGAGCGGGGCGAATACCTTCTCGATCATGTACGGTTTGACCGCAGCGACCACGATATCGGATGCGGCGACAACCTCGGCGGCATCGTGGCAGGCGACCATGCCGCGCGCCTCGCAGCGCTCAACCAGTGCGTCGTAGCGACCCGCGCAGGCGCACATGTCGCTCGCAGCTACACCGGCAGCGATCCAGCCATCGGCCATAGCGCTCGCCATATTGCCAAAACCGACAAATCCAATCTTCATATCGCATAGTCCTTTCAGACACATTCCTCAAAACGAAAGGTATTGTCCCACGCCATTGTTTCGTATTGCCGACCTATTTGTGATACGGCTCGCCACGACTGATCTTGCAGGCGCGGTAGATCTGCTCCAGCAGCACCACGCGCGCCAAGTTATGCGGCAAGGTAATACGTCCAAAGCTGAGCATCTCGTCGGCTCGTGCGCGCACGTCATCGCTCACGCCGTCCGATCCGCCAATTACAAAGGCGATGTCGCTGTTACCACGTAGCATAAGATCATCGAGCCGCGCCGAAAGTTCCTCGCTCGAGCGCTCTTTGCCCTCAATGGCCAGCAAGATCACATGTGCTCGAGGCGGCAGGGCTGTAAGAATCGCCGCCCCCTCCTTGTCGCGCGCGGCATCCACGCCGCCCGCCTTAGCCGGGTCGATATCGGCCACCTCGCGGATATCCACCTTGGCATAGGCACCTAGGCGCTTGGTGTACTCAGCGCACGCGTCCTTCCAAAAGCGCTCCTTGAGCTTACCGACGCAAACGACGGTGTATTTCACGCGCGTCTACTCCTTCGAATCGTTTTGAACTTTGCCGGCGGCCAGCATCTGCTCGAACATCGAGGCCGACTGCGAAAAGTCGCTCGGCAGCACGACCGTCGAGGTTTTACCCGTGCGAGCGAACTCCGTCATCATCTCGGACCACTGCGTAAACATGAACAGTTGGTTGGCCTCGTCATTGCCGACACCCGTCTCCTGGATGATCTCGAGCGAATCTTTGATACCCAGCGCGATGGCCTTGCGCTGGTTGGCGATGCCCTCGCCCGCCTTTTCCATAGCCTCGGCCTCGGCGGTCGCCTCGGTGACGCGCTTGATGCGGTCGGCCTCGGCGAGCTCCTGCGCGGCAGCGCGCTTGCGCTGGGCAGCGTTGATGTCGTTCATGGAGTTCTCAACCTCGGTCGGCAGTGCGATTTTGGTGATGAGCGTCGACACGAGGGTGAAGCCGTAGGCGGCCATCTGCTCGGAAACGGTAGCGTTGACATCTTTGGCGATGTCATCCTTCTTGGCAAAGACCTCATCGAGTGTGTAGACGGGGATGGAGGAGCGCAGGGCGTCGGTGATGAAGTCGCGCATCTGGTCGACGGGCTCCTGCAGCATATAGTAGCTCTTGTAGATGCCCGAATCTGCCGGGCCGGCGCCCATGTCATAGCTCACGTGGTACTGAGCGGAGACCTCAAGACCGATGGTCACGTTGTCCTGGGTCTTAACGTCGATGCCAAAACCGTTTTTCATGGTGCGCAGGCTCACCGTGGCGGCCTTGCGGTCGATCACGGGCACCTTCACGTGGAAGCCCGCGTTGACGATACGGTTGAACTTACCCAAGCGCTCGATGATTACGGCGTGCTGCTGTTCAACGACATAACAGGCGTTGGGGAGCAGCAGCAACAGGATGATGATGGGAATCAAAAGGCTGGTAAGGGCGGCGATGATACCGGAAAACAGCATGGTCTCTCCTCTGATAGGCACACGTTGGTACTAGGATACCCGTCCAAGGAGATCGTGCATAACAAAAAGAGCTCCCATTGCTGGGAGCTCTTTCAATCAATGGTGCGGGCGAAAGGACTTGAACCTTCATGGGGTTGCCCCCATACGGACCTGAACCGTACGCGTCTGCCAATTCCGCCACGCCCGCGTGCAGGAATTAGAATAACGGAGCGCCATCGCGAACGCAAGAACTATTTTTGAAAAAGTTTGCAGGCATTTTCCCAAGCGGCTTGCACGATTGTTTCGGCGTCCTCACCAGTGCGATCGACACGGTCGTTAACCAGCGCGTTTGCCGTAATGGAGATCATTGCGGGCTCGCATTCAAGACCGCGGATGGGCTCCGGAGCCATATACGGGCAATCCGTCTCGAACAAAATGCGGTCGAGCGGGGTCGCCGCAAATGCCTCGCGCACGTCGTCGTTGCGCTTAAAGGTGGCCGCACCACCATAGGCGATATAGCAGCCCAGCTTCACAAAGCGCTCCATCGTGGCGCGGTCCTCGCCAAAGCAGTGCAGCACACAACCGGCCTGGGGCACGCCCACCTCACGAAGCACGTTGTACGCATCCATATGCGAGGTGCGCTCCCCATCCGAGTCCTCGTGCCGCAGGTGCAACTCCACCGGCACGTTACGGCACACGGCAAGCTCGAGCTGGCGCGCCATGCAGTCAATCTGCACGTTATGAGGTGCCGGCGCGATATCGTCATCATAGTCCATGTGGTAGTCCAGGCCGATTTCGCCAATACCGGCGCATAAGGGGTCATCGAGTGCGGCAACGACCTGTGCGTGAACGTCGTCGGTATAGTCCGGCGCGCCATACGGATGCACGCCGGCAAGATACTTGATCTGCGGGATATCCTGCATCGGCAGAATCTCGCGCGTCAGCCAGTCGCTATAGTCCGTCACGCTGCGCTTATCGGCAATGGGATCGAAGACCGTCACCAACAGGTCGATGCCCGCGGCTTTGGCGCGCACGAGTGTCTCGGGCACCTCTTTGCCCCAAAACGAAAGCAGATGCGCATGCGTGTCAGCAAGCGGTGCCAAGGGCACGGGACAAGCAACCGTCTTCTTTTTCTTGGTAAACGTCACGCGTTCGGCATTAGGCATCATGGATTAGCTCCTGGGCCAGACGGACAAAGTCGGCAACATCAAGCGTCTCGGCGCGCGTGGTGGGTGCGATACCGCAAGCCTCAAAGGCGGCATCGAGCACGTCCTTGGCAAAACCGTTGGCGCTCATGGAATTGCGGATGGTCTTGCGACGCTGAGCAAATGCAGCGTCAATCACGCGGGCCACAAATTCGCGATCGAGTTCTTCGGGCACCACACCGTCAACACGGTCGATACGCACGACGGCCGAGTCCACGTGCGGCGCCGGCATAAAGCAACGCGGCGGCACCTCAAAGCGACCCGTCACCTGCGCATACAGGCCGAGCTTTGCCGTATAGCCGCCATAGGTCTTGTTGCCCGGCACTGCGGCAATGCGATCGGCAACCTCCTTTTGCACCATGACGACAGCGCGCTTAAGCGTGGGCATCGTCTGGAAGAACTGAAGAATGATCGTCGCCGCCACGTTATAGGGCAGATTCGCGACAAACACCGTGGGTTCACCACCGGCGGCCTGCTCAATCTGCTCCGGCGTCACCTTGAGCGCATCGCCCATGATAAAGCGGAAGTTGGCATAGTCGGCGGCGTGGGCATCGAGCACCGGCTCAAGCTCGGGATCGGCCTCAATGGACGTAACGCACGCCGCTTCCTGCAGTAACGCAAGTGTCAACGTTCCACAACCCGGACCCACCTCGAGTACGCGCTCGTCACCTGCAAGCTCGGCAAGCTCGCAGATACGCTCGATCACATGATTGTCGATTAGAAAGTTCTGGCCCAGGCGATGCTTGGTCGCAAGGCCAAACTCCTCCAGCAGCTCCCTGGTGGCCGTGGGGTTTGCCAAAGGCGAAGTTGTCATGGTTGCCTCCTTAGCATGATGGCGGCGTCTTGAAACAAAAGGGCATGGACCGTGGCGGCCATGCCCTTACAGCTAAACAGCAAATTGCCGATATGACGCTCGCGCGGTCTCTACGCCAGACGCGGGAACAGCGGATCGCCCTTCTCGACGGGCTGACCACCAGCAAGCAGGCCCCAAGCGCAAATGCCCTTGAGGTCGTCGCTCGCGGCCTCGCCCTCACAGGACAGGCGGCGCAGAGCCTCGACAGAAGTCTGGGGCATGAGCGGCATCAGCAGGTGGGCGGCGATGCGGATGGCCTCGAGCAGGTTGTAAATCACAAATGCCAGCTCGTCAGCCTTGGCCTCGCCCTTGGCAAGCGCCCAGGGCTCGGAGTCCTCGATGTAGTGGTTGGCGGCATGGATGAGCTCCATGACCTCATCCTTGGCTCCGCCGTAATCGAGCATGTCCATCTTGGCCATGTAGCGCTCGACCAAACCGTCGGCAATCTTTGCCAGCGGGTTATCGAACGCGTCGGCAGACGCCGGTTTAGCCGGGGCGCAGCCGTCAAAGTACTTTGCGCTCATGTTGAGCGAGCGCGAAATGAGGTTGCCCCAGCTGTTGGCCAGATCGGCGTTGTAGACCTGCTCCATGCGATCGAAGCTGATGGCGCCGTCGGTGCCGGGGACCACGTCGGTCATAAAGTAATAGCGATAGCCCTCAACGCCCAGCATGTCGATAACGTCCTGCGGAGCGATGGCGTTACCGCGGCTCTTGGACATCTTCTCGGCCTTGCCTGTCTCGGCATTGCGCACGGTCAGGAAGCCGTGGGCAAAGACGTGCTCGGGCAGGGCCTCGCCGATGGCCATGAGCATGGCGGGCCAAATGACGCAGTGGAAGCGGATGATGTCCTTACCCACGATGTGGAACTGCGCGGGCCAGCGATAGGCCAGCTCGGCACGCGCCTCGTCGGTGTCGACACCGTAGCCGACGGCCGTCATATAGTTGAGCAGCGCATCGAACCACACGTAGGTCACGTGACCCTCGTCAAACGGGACCTGAATGCCCCAGTCAAAGCTCGTGCGGCTCACGGAAAGGTCGTTAAGGCCGCCCTCGACAAAGCTACGTACCTCGTTCATGCGGAACGCAGGCTCGACAAAGTCGGGGTGCTCGTCATAGAGCTTGAGAAGCTTGTCCTGGAAGGCGGAAAGCTTAAAGAAGTAGGACTCCTCCTGCACGCGCTCAAGCGGACGGTGGCAGTCGGGGCATAGATGCTGGCCGACGCTGCCGTACTCCTCGTCGCCCTTCTGGACCTGCGTATCAGTGAAGTAGGTCTCGTCAGGCACGCAATACCAACCGTCGTAGCTGCCCTTATACAGGTAACCGGACTCCTTCATGCGCTCCCACAGATACTGCACGGCATGATGCTGGCGCGGCTCGGTGGTGCGGATGAAGTCGTCGTTGGAGATCTCGAGCTTGCTCCAAAGCTCCTTGAAGTGCGGAGCCTGGCTGTCGGTCCACTCCTGCGGCGTCATGCCATGCTTGGCTGCGGCCTCGGCGACCTTCTCGCCGTGCTCGTCCATGCCGGTCAGGAACTTGACGTTATAGCCGGCGGAACGGCGATAGCGAGCCTGAACGTCGGCGATGATGGTGGAATAAGCCGTGCCCAGGTGCGGATCGGCGTTGACGTAGTAGATGGGCGTCGTGATAAAGAACGAAGGCTTGCTTTGATCCATGGGGTTTGTCCTCCAGAAAAACGTTGCATACAGAGGATGATTCTAGCGCAAGGGCTGGATATCCTCCATCTATTGCATATCGAGCACCATGGCATAGACATCGCGCTTGCGGCGCGAATACTTCTGAGACAGGCGCTTGGCCACCGCAGACGCGGGCTCCCCCTCCTCGAGCGCGGCGCGGATATCCTCGCGCAGGGCCTCGTCGGGATCCGCTGCCGCAGCGCCGACCGGCACGATACCGGCCTCCTCATCCTCGCTCGGCGGCGCGATGACCAGCGCGATCTCGCCCTTTACCTCGCCGCGAGCACGCAGCTCCTCGGCAAGCTGGGCAGCGGGCCCGCGCAAGACCTCCTCGTGCAGCTTGGTGAGTTCGCGGCAGACGGCAACCTCACGCTGGGGAAAGACCTCCGTCACGGCCTCGAGCGTCGCCACGATGCGATGTGGAGACTCGTAGAAGATGAGTGCGCCGGGCACCACGGCAAGGCGCTGCAAACGGCGCACGCGGTCGCCGTGCTTTCGGCCCAAAAAGCCCTCGAAGAAAAAATGCTCGCAGGGAATACCGGACGAAACGAGCGCCGTGACGCAAGCAGAAGGCCCGGGAATAACTTCGACGGGCACATCGGCCCCACGCGCCGCCTCGACCAGCGCCTGGCCGGGATCGGACACGCTCGGCATGCCGGCGTCCGAGGCAAAGGCGAGGGTCTCCCCCGCCAGCAGACGGTCGACCAGGCCGGCAGCGCGGCTAGCGATCACATTCTCGTCGCAACGGACAAGCGGCTTGGAAATGCCCAGGTGCATCAGCAGCTTTGACGTCACACGCGTGTCTTCGCAGCAGATGACATCGGCAGCGGCAAAGGCCTCGCCAACGCGCGGGGACAGGTCACCCAGGTTGCCGATGGGCGTGCCGACCACATAGAGTTTGCCCGTATGGGCGCTGTTTTGCGTCATATCAACCTATTCAATCATGCCGCGCTCGAGCGTACCGAGCGCCGCGCGGGCGTCCCATGCTGCAATGCGCTTCTCGGTCTTCCACGTTTGGAAGAACCAACCGGCAGCCGGCGCAAACGAAGCCAGCTGGTTGGCGATAAACACGCGCTCGTAGGCATTGCGGCCCTCGGGCGTAACCGACGAGTTGGCAAAGATCGCCGCGCCCGACCATTCGCCCACCAGCACGGGGAACCCAGTCGAAATCGCTTCTTTAAGCTCGCGCTTGTTACGCGAAATCGCCGTCGTCAGCCCGCGAGGGCTCGTGATGTCGAGCGCATACTCGTCGCGGTAATGGTACAGGTGAAGGTCCATGTAGACGTTCTTGTACTTGGCGCCGCGCATAAAATGCTTCCACTCGCTGGGATGCCCCGACGACGAGAAGACGACGATCTTATCCTCGGGCATATACGAACGAACGAGCTCGTAGGCATCGCGATAGAAATTGCGCAGGTAGTGGGCCGGAATGCCATCCGTCATGGTGAAGAGGCTCTTGCGAACGCTCATCTGCGGCGTGTCCAGCAGCTCAATACCCAGCAGGCTCTCGGCCTCGCCATAGCGATCGGCCAAGCGCTCGAGCACGTCGAGTGCGACGTGACGGCCGTTGGTGGACGAATGCCACTCGGCGACAGCCTCCGGCGTGGTGGGCGAATCGTTGGAATCGCCCTGGCCACCGGGCACGGTTGCCAGATCGAGCAGCACGCGGATGTCGTACTTGGCAGCCCACTCAATTGCACGATCAATGTAGTCGACAACCGAGATGTAGGACGCATCGGACTCCTGCGAACCAAAGGCATACCAGGGCACCGGTAGACGCACGGCATTGAGACCGATCTGCGCCATGCGGCGAAAATCGTCCTCGCTCACAAACGTCTCGTAATGGCGGCGCATGCGCTCGTTATAGGCGGCGGTACCCATGGCCTCCTGTAGCTCGGCCGCGTTGGATGCACCGGTCGCCGCGTACAGCGACGGGGTCACCCAAGGCTCGGGAATAAACCAGCCAGAGAGATTAACGCCGAGTATCCTCTCCATCACTGCCCCCTTCGGATCATGCAGGTCGAACCCGCATCGTATTGCATAGGATAAGTATCGTTTTGAGTATACCCGCGTGTGCGGACAGGCGACCGAACGGTCTGTAAAGTGACGCGAAAGTGGGAGGAATGTCTGGGAACAGGCGGGCTCGGGATGGTGCGATGAGGTGTGTACGCGCGCCAGAGGCAGGCACCGGAAAGCATGTCCCGTTCCATCGCTCAATAATGGGGCGCATTTTCCGTTAGCAGGCCCAACCGGAAAATGCATCCCGTTCTGAGCGCGGGATCTGGGACGCAGTTTCCGCCAAAGGCCGCAAAAGGAAAGCACGTCCCATTCTGACGCCGGATTCCGGGTCGCGCTTTCCCAAGCGGCCTCAAAGCGGAAAACGCATCCCACTCTGAAGCCAAATTCCGGGACGCAGTTTCCGCAGAACCCTACATAAAAGAAAAGGACCCCTTTGCAGAGGTCCTAGTCAATTCAAGGTGGCGGGGAAGGGAATCGAACCCCTGACACGAGGATTTTCAGTCCTCTGCTCTACCAACTGAGCTACCCAGCCATTTGAGGTGTGCCTTGTTTCAAGGCTTGATTAGTATAACCAAGGACGCGTTCCGGTCAACCGAGAATTTTAAAAAAGTTTTTGAGCACAGCCTCGGTTCTATAAATCGGCACGTCAGAGGCATCAGCCGGCAGCAAGAAGTTTTTCGCTCAGAGCCGCACGGGCAAACTCACTTGGCGTCATCCCCTCGGCAGCCGCCCGTCGACGAATGGCCTCCTTCATTCCCAGAGGAATCTTGACCGACAGCGTTGCCGTCCCCTCACCTGAGAGTGGGGGCCGTCCATGCACGATCCCACCAACGGTGTGTTCGCCATCCGGAAACTCTCCGCGCTCGTACGACTCGCACCACGCGTCAATCATTTCATCCGTTACAACCTGACCATTAGCGGCCGTATACGTCTTGCCCATCATCGACCCCTTTGCCGAGCCTGTTCAATCTCCTGCCAAAATTTCTTCTGGACTGGAGACAAGGCATGAATGATAAGCCACCCACGGACAAGCTCGACCGCGACAAGCTCCACGCTTCGTCCGTCTGGGAGCCATCCAATCGCAAGCCATCTCGGCGGCTCGTCCTTCGACTCGCGACGAATGCACTCAGTAACCGCAAGCCAAGCGCTAAGCACCTGCTTTTCCGTCAGGTGCTTTTTAGCGTTGGGATGGATCTCAACATCCATGCATCTTCTCCTCCATCTTACCCAATTTCGTATGACGAAAGTCCGCTGTCGCCAATTCTTAAGCCGGCACGCGTTGGAGAGCAGGGATCGAAACAATGATTGAAGGACGCTCTAGTACGGCCCAGGCGCCGGGGCAGGAGCACGTGCGCCAAGGACGAACGCTTTCGTAGCGCGCGAGGATATTGCCGTCGCGATCGATGAAGGCGATGTCGATGGGATAGGCCATAAAACACGTATGGACCGAAGAGCAGCGTGGAAACGCCATGACGAGCGGCAGACCGTTGGCGGCAACCGGACACCGTCCCAGCATGCCGCGCAGGCGCACGGCAAACGACTCCGCCACCACAAACTCGGCCGGCGTCCAACCCAGCCTGTTGAGCGCCCGCGCGTACGCGATGTAGGACGAGACCGCGGTCACATGACCACCCCCGGACGCCATGGATCGACCGTCACCGCGCGCTCGTGCGACAACGTTGTCGGCGCCCCCAGCGGAACGCCAGCGATGCTGAGAGAAGTCGGCCACGGCTCATAGTGCATGGTGCAGGTGTAGGTCCTAAACGTACCGGATAGGGAGAGCAGGCCACCATCCGATGCCTCCGCGCCTTGCTCGCTCGACACTTCGATCTGCAAGCCATAGCCTTCCATGGCATTCAGAATTTGAGTCTGAACCGTCGCCGAGGCATCGGCAGAGCTTTCGTCGCCCTCCCCCTCCGACGCCACGGCGTGCGCCAACACGATGTCGGGCACCACGCGGTCGAAGCGCGCGACAGCGCTGGCAAAGATCATGACGTTGTACACGATGAGTGCCAGCACCAGCAAAACGGGCGTAACCACTGCCATCTCCACCGTCGCTTGGGCGCGCTCCTCGCGCAGACGCATGCGGATACTCATTACGACCCACCGCCCAAAGCGCCAACCAGCGTGGCGACATCGACGGTGAGCGGGATGGAGCCGCCGCCGGGCAGAGGAATCTCCGCAAGCGTGAACACCGTACCGCTAATGGTGCGTTCGACTTGATATTCCAACGCCTCGCAAAGCGCCTTGGGATCGGTCACGCCCAACGGAATACTTCGCAGCTTGTCTTGCGCTTGAGAGAAACCAGCAATGTCAGACCCCGGACTCTTAATGACGTTGGCGGAATCGGTCAGCACCGGCTTTCGCAGGCGCAAGTCGCACGGTTCCAGACCCAACGCCGCCACGGACGCCGAAACGGTATCGCCGAGCCACGATGCGATGGAGCCCAACGCGCCGCTGCCCCCTCCTAGGCCTTTAATCATCTCGCCCATAAGTTCGTCGGCCGAACCTTGGATATCACCGTATCCCACAAGCAGCCGTCCCCAAACATCCATGACGCCGTCGAGCACGCCGGCAACGCCGCCCGAGCGTTCCTTCAATGTCGAGAAAAATCGCGAAAGCACGTTGTTTTGCGCCGTCGCCCCATCGGGCGCCAGCACCGCGGCAGAGATGGCACCGCGATCGCCAAGTCTGACTGCCGTGTTAAACGAAGAGTTGAGTTCATCGGAGCTCGAGATGGCACCCGAAACCGCAAAGGCAACCACGCCGTTGCGACCGGGCGGAGCGATACGCGGACGCTCACCGGAAAGTTCTTTGATGGCGGTATCGAACGCATTGCCCGCACGGTCGGCTTCGTCCTCGGTCTGACGCTCGAGCTCGAGCTCCTTGTTGCGACAGTCGACGTAGTCCTCCAGGGCGTCTTTAAACTTGTCAAAGTGATACTCGAAGCCGTTTTCGATAGAGGTTGAAGGCGCCGCAACAGCACCAAGCGACAAAACGCCAAAATGGCATTTGCTGCATTTATCCTGTCCATCGTAATCGGCAACCGAAGCAAATCCGCTCGGCGTCCCTTTCTTATAGTTGGGGCAGGTCGTCCCGTAATGCAGATACGCCTTGTCATCGTTTACGCTCGTCGGCCACACCGCATCGGTATAGAGTTCCGTCGCCCGAACCTCATCAGAGTTGCGCGGCAGCAGCGGAATATAGGAGGAAACCCTGTCTCCGTTCTCGGTTATATATGCCCGATCGACCTCCGCGTTCGCATAGGTATAAAACGCCTTACGCGCCGCAGACTCTGCCTTCATCTCGACACTCGAGCCCTGGGGCTTCTCATTTGTCAGACGCCAATGGTAGTAGTCCTTCGCGCGATCAAGGGCAACTTGAGGCTCCCACGTAACGCTCGATGAGTAATGCGGATTTTGAACACCGGAAAGATCCGTTAGGCTTTTTGCGCGCTCCCACATACAAGAACAGCTGCCGACCGAGCCCTTGTCAGACCCACCACAATCCGCCAGCCAAGCACGCTCTTTAGCCTTCGCCGTGTCCTCAGAAGCCTTCCGCAGCTCCTCGGCCGCACCCTCTAAATCATCTGATGTGTCTTTAATGGTATCGGTCGAGATCTCTGATCCTTTGAGCGCAGCAAAGTCCGACTCGGATGACCTGGGCACGGCAAGCGCCGTACCGGTATAGGTCACACTATCGGTATCCTGCGCCGACACCGCCTGCGTGGCACGCGCGGCGATCAGATACGGCAGGGCCGTCTCGATTTTCTGTAAGCCTTCCGATGCGCTTTTGGCAAACTTGTTGCGCGTTTTAATGATCTCAATCCCGGTGTCGACCATATTGCCGGCAACCGGCTCGGCACCCGGGATGAGGATGGCGACCAGGCCCGTCCCGATCGTGGCAAACCCCGCCAGCCCCAGACTCAAGATGCTCGCATCAACCACCGTGGCAGCCGTGTGATAGGACGACACTACGTTGGCACCCGCCAGCGCGCCACTATCAGCCGCCACCTGGGTATCCCCGGCACGCGACATGCTCCATATCGCCGCGGTCGACGAAAACAACAATGTGAGCACCACTAGGATGACCACGGCAGAAGAAAGCGTGGTATAGGCGCCGTCTTCGATAAACAGATCGACACCGGCTCGACCCATAAAGCCGCCTCGCTTGCGATGGCAGCTCGGACGGTGCGTCAAAACGCGTCTAGACCAGAAACGCTTAATCCCATGCAGCAATCCACGAATCATAATCTCCCTCCAGCCATTCGGGACGCGATTGATACGAGACATCGACTTTGAGCTCAACGTAGCCGCCCTCGGCGGTACCACCCATAGCCTGCGCAAACGCACCGATCACAGGCAACGGCTTGACCTCGCCGGAAACGGACACGGACGAGACGCCACCCGCACCGGCCCGGCCAAGCTCGATATCCCACGACAACGGCCCGCCGGCATGAAAGATCGAAACGTTGGGCACTGCGGCAAGTCGGCGGCGGGCGAACTCCTTAAGATCGTCGTCCTCCGCCGTCGTCGTGGTCATGAGCCGCGCGGTCTCGGCGGCGGCAGACTCCATGACCGCGCGCGTATAGAGCAGGCACACCGGTTGCAGCGCGAGAAGGATGAGTGCCAGAAACGTCGGCAGCAAAAAAGCGGCCTCGACCGTAGACTGCGCCCGGTCCTCGCGCGCGGCATCAATACAACGCGATGTCCTTAGCGGCCGCAGCGGCGTCGATAACCGACGTCGAGGCAACGCCATGGGATGCCGCCCGCTCAACCAGCGCCGCCAAGCGCCCATCGGTGCCGGCACGCCAAAGTCCCGCGATCGCCAGCACGATCGATAACAGCGCCACCGTGACGATGGCGTATTCGACCGTCGCCTGGGCAGATTCCTCACGCAGAACGCCATGCATTTCACGATCCCTCCTTTGAGTTTATTGTTTGCGGGACCAGGCGCACGGCGCGCAGACGACACGAAGCATCGCCAGTATCCGCGGCAACCGTCACCATATCGACCCAGCCGCGTCCGTCGCGCACGATAGCGCCCCACACGTTGCCCTTGATATCGAGATAGCCGCTCAGAGCAAGTTGTGCCGTGGGTACCTCGTGATAGGCACGCAGCATATCCGCTGCCGCTTCGGTCATCGGTCGGTCCTCGGACCATGCAAGCCGGACCGCAATCGCGTTGCCCTCAGGCGAATCCGTCGCAGTGCCAGACCGCTTGTCGAGCGCCCGCAGAAAGGTTTGCGCCGTGACAGCGACATCCGAATCGTCCGCATCTCGCATCTCATCTTTTTGAGACGCTACCGCCGAATCTGAGCCCAAATCGGAGGCGGTCCCAGGACGCTGCTGCCGCGCGGCGTTAAGCCCCCAAAGCACCACCGCTATCGCCACGGTCAGGCAAGCAAACACCAGCAGCACCCCGATGGGGCGCTCGCCCTCTACAGGCTGTTGATGCCCTCGCTGATAGCGTTCCATAGATCTTGGACCTTGCCCTTAAATGCGACGATGGCGATAATCGCGATCACCACGAGCACGCCGACCAAGATGGCATACTCAGTGGTACCCTGTGCACTCTCCTCCTGCAATAGTTCCTTGGCGCGCTGACGAACATGTGCCGCCCGGCAAAACGCCCAGCCCTGGACCTTGCCAGCAGCGTCAGTCATCGTGTTCATGTATTCCTCCCTACATCATCCCGCCTGCTCCCAGCAGCGGGCCCAATATGGACAGAAGCAACGCCGGCAAGATGAGCGTGCCGGTGGGAATCAGCAGCTTGACGGGCGCACGTTCGATCTCGCGCTCGACCGCAGCGCGATGAGCCGCACGGATCTCGCGACTTTGAGCGGCCAGCGTCTCGGCAAGTGGGGCACCCAGGGCGAGCGCCTGCCCCACCGTGATGGCAAAGGTCTCGAGCGCTCGCACGTCCAGGTCGCGCGCGGCAGCCAACAACTCGTCCTCACGCGTGCCCACGCCCACCTGCCACGCCATGCAGGCGCGCTCAAGGCGAAGAGCCAGCACTGACCGGCGGTTGGCGCAGAAAATCTCAAGCGCCGCATCAAACGAAAGACCGGCCGAAAGACCCAAGCGCACAACATCGATCATCTCGGACACTTCGCCGAGCGACACTCGCGCCGGGCCGCCCGCTCCAACCGCGCCCTTCACTCGCGCGGTCAGAGCATCGACCACCGAGCAACCCGCAGCAGCGACCAGCACCGCCTCGCGCTTGCAGGCCCCTGCGATCTTGCGCGCATCCACCCGATCCAAACCCGTCGCGACAAATACACTCAGGGCGCACAGGCAAGCCGCAACTGCAACCAGGGCGCTCATAGCTCCACCCTCATAATGCGCCGGATAACCACCAGGGCAACGGCGTTGAGGGCAAGACCCAGCACCACAGCGCCCGCGCCGGCAGGCGTCGCAAGACCGCGACGAAAATCTGCCGAAAGCAGCGCCAACACCGCGCACATGCCCGCCGGCATCGCCGCGACCATATGCGCAGACATGCGAGCCTGCGACGTCTTAACATCCAGGCGGCGCTTGAGCTCAATGCGCTCCCCCACCATGCTCGATGCCTCGGACAGTAAGTCGGCAAGCGGAGCGCCGGTGCGCTGAGACACCTTAAGCGCCAAGGTCACAAGCGAAAGACCGGGGGCGTCGATACGCACGAGCAAGTCATCGAGCGCGTCGGTCGCCGAGATGCCGCAATCGATCGCCGCCGCCACCCGCAAAAACTCGTTATGCACTGGCTCTTGCGCATGAGCGCCCACAAAGCGCATGCCCTGGGCCAGCGAATGTCCCGAGGCAAGCGACATGGAAAGTGCGGTAAACGCCTCGGGCATTGCCTCTTCTGCATCGTGTTGCTCGCGCCGGCTCTCAAAGCCATCCCGAGCGGCACCAACGGCAAACGGAGCAACAAGTCCCAAGGCAAATCCGAGGGGCGATAACGACACCATCGTTAGTAAAACGCAGCAGACACCGCTCGATAGCAGCAGAAACGCCAAACGTCCCGAAGCATCTTCGATCACGAGGCCAAGGCGATGCGCCGGAGCCAGCGATGCCCACGAACGGGCGATCTTTTTCAGCAGATCGTTTTCCACCAGCTCACGCGGCAGCTTCTCTGCCACCGTCTCGAGCGCCTGACGTGCCAGCTCCGCCGGCGGTACCTGCGGCACACGAGGTTCCGCCCCGCACGCCGTCGCGACAGAAAGCCCTGCCAAGCCCCCTACGACGAGGGGCACAGTGATCTCCATTCGTCCACCTCCTCTTGTGTGAGCGTCCCCGACCGCAGGCCTTCTGCGATAAACGGCGGCTCGCGGTCAAGCGTCCAGGTGCGCTCGGCGGCATCGAACGTCACATAGCGCTCGAGCTCTACGCCACCCGATGCGGCGCGTCGCACTCCCGAATACGAGGAGACGAAACGCCTGCCATCGGCGTGGCGCTCGGACATCACGATGCCGTCGAGCGCCATGGCAATCTGCTCCTCGATGAGCTCGCTCGGCAGATCGATGCCATAACGTGCAAGCAACGTCAGACGCACCACGGTCTCCTGTTCTGAACCCGCATGAAGTGTGGTGAGCGACCCGTCGTGGCCCGTGTTCATGGCCTGCAACATGTCGCAGCACTCGGCACCGCGCACCTCGCCCACCACGATGCGGTCGGGGCGCATGCGCAGGGCATTAGTTACCAGGTCGCGGATCGTCACCGCGCCCTCACCCTCAATTGAAGCCTCGCGCGCCTCTAGGCGCACCACGTGCGGATGATGCGCAAACTTGAGCTCGGCAGAGTCCTCGATCGTCACGATGCGCTCGCCGGTGGAAATCTCGCATGACAACGCGTTGAGCAGGGTGGTCTTACCAGATCCCGTGCCTCCCGCAACCGCCAGGTCCTGTCGCAGCGACACCGCGCATGACAACAGCTGCGCATACCAAAGCGGCAGCGACCCCAGCCCCACAAGCTCGTCCAACGAGCAGATGCGGTCCGAGAACTTTCGGATGGTGAGAATCGGTCCGTCAATCGCCACAGGCGGAATCACCGCATTGACGCGATAGCCCGTTTTGAGGCGGGCGTTGACGATGGGGCTGCGCTCGTCGATACGGCGACCAAGTGGCGAGATGATGCGGTCGATAAGCACACGGATCTGCTCATCATCCTCAAACGCATGCTCGATGGGGTACAAGACGCCGCCGCGTTCAAAGAAAGCCGAGCGGCAGCCGTTGATCATGATCTCGGTAACGGTATCGTCCTCGATGAGCGGCTGCAACGGCCCCAAGCCCACCACGTCATCCAAAATCTCGTCGATGATGGCCTCGCGCTCGGTCGTCGCGAGATCGGTCGGCTCCTCAACATTGAGCGCCGCCTCCACCGCGGGACGCAATTCCGAGCGGGCAAGTGCCGGGTCGACATAGGCGCTGATACGCGCCACTTCGTCGTAACCCATGCGGTCCATCACGGCGCGCTTGGTGCGTCGTTTCACCGCGCGGCGACGCCCCGCATCTACAGGCGCTGCCGCCGCTGCAGCGCCGGCAGCCTTAATCCTCGTTTGCAGGCTCATCGCTGATCACCCTCGCGCGACCAGGGAAGGCGGATACGCGGGCGTTCGGCGCGCGTTGCACGGTCGACGACCATATCGCTCCAAGGGCCGACGGCGCACCCCAGTTCCACGAGCATCTCGCGCGTGGCCTCGCGCACGCTGGTCGCAAAAGCGCTGGTCTGCCCCACTGCCTCGTCAGCGCGCCCAAACGCCATGAGCGCGGCGAGATCCTGCCCGCCATCGGCGATACGAATCTTGGAGCTCAACGCACAGGCAATCTCAAAGCGCATGGCGACGTCCTCGTCTGCCCCGCGCGCACCGAACCGGTTGAACACGGCGCTCATGCGCGTGCGCGGCACACCTACTCGACTTGCCAGTTCGATGACGCGCGACGCCGATGTCGCGGACGACACCGCCGCATCGCCAACGACCAGGCAACGGTCGCTCGCCGCCACCGCAGCCGCCACGGCGTCGCCCCAAAAGACCGAGGTATCGATAAAGACCACGTCGGATTCGCGACGCAGAACATCAAGCAGTAGCTCCACCGGACGCGCCATGAGCTCAGCTTGCTCGGGCGCCGCGACGGGACCCCAGAGCGTAACGCCCGGCGCCACGCGCATCGATGTGGCTACGATATCCGGCTCGGTGAGCGTGCCCGCCGCCGACGGCTCGATAAGTGCCGCCATATCGCGCGGAGCATCGACGCCTAACAAGTCGTAAAGGTTTCCAAACATCAGGTCCAGGTCGAGCACGGCGGCACGCAAGCCCAACAGCGACGATGTGTGTGCCATGGTGGCAACGATCGTCGACTTGCCGCAACCGCCCGAACCCGAAATAGCGCAGATGACCGGAGCTCGATGCGGCGGAGCGGCAGCGTCTGCCGGCGGCGTCGGAGGCGGCGGGGCGGGCGTCGGTGGCAGCGCCCCCGTCTCCCCCGCCGCAACCACACGCTGCGTCCAAGCCGGCATGGCAGCTTGTTCGGTCTGCGAGGCAGGCTCGTTCTGTGCAATCTGCTCATGCTGCATCAGCGACAACTCGCCGCACCCGGCAAAGCCCTCAACTTCGTCGAGTTCATCCGCCAGATTCACGCCGTGCACGTATCCCATATCTACAGCCGGGGAGTCGCCAGCATGCTGCGCCGGCCCTCCAGCGTCATCGTATACAAGGGGGTTCCGGGGGCGCCGACCATGCTCGGCTTCCGCTTTTCCATAATCATCAACACGCGGGCCTCTTGTAGCGCGAGGCGCCCCGGGTTCCCTATCAACAAAAGCATCGGGCTCAATCGTCATGCGCCGATCGGAATCAACCGCTCCCTCGCCCGCGCGCCCGTTGCCGCATATACTGTGTGCAGCGATGACCTCGGTCGCCCCCGCGCGAAACAGCCCCTCGATATCCGACGGATCGAGCGCTTCTATCAACACGACCACGCGACTCACGCGGCCTTCGGCCGTCAGGCGCGCAACAGTCTTGCGCACATCTTCGGTATCAAACAGAGACGCCGCGATGATGGCAGCCCCGCGGCGCGACGGAAACACCCGCGCCATGGAAACCAGCCCGTCCAGGTCACCCACGCGAAGCACCTGTGCACCCGCATCACGGCCCTCGACTTCCCGCTGCAACAGCCCGTAATCGCCGCACGCGCAGCACGCAAGCCAGATCGCCTTCATCACTCGTCGCCTCCGCTCTTTTTGCCGCGCGCCGTGGCGGGAATCGTCAAGCTGACCGTTCCCTTGCCCGAGGCTCCCAGCAGTTCCTTGACGTCTTCGGGGTCAGCCGCCAGCGTCACCCATTCGATCTTGCCCTCGCGCGTGGCACCGGAATCCTCACTGGTATCGATCACGTGCGCGCCGCACAGTCGATCGGTTACGCCGTCTTTTTGCACATACACATCCACGTAGCTGCCCACGCCCGTAGCACCGCCGACCGAGTGCTCGGCATCGACCGCCACCGAAACGGCAACCTTGCCCTTAGGCACCTCGAGCTTGTGATTCTCGGCCTTGGTGTAGACATTGCAGATCACGGCGTTTTTGGGAATACGCGAAGTCGTCACGTCGCCGCGCACCTGGCGCAGCTCGGTCGCCGCGTCACGCGGCAGCAGACTCGTCAGCCATTCCTGGGTTATGACATTGGTCTCATCGAGGGTCTCGCCCACATCGATATCGCGCGCCGCGACGCATACCTCGACGCGATCGCCACCGTACTTGGCCAAGGTCTCAGCCTGGACCTGTTCGGCTTGCGAGCTGATCGACGAGCCGTAAACCATGCAAAGCAGAGCAGCGAGCACGCCCGCGACCAGACTGATGGCGATGCGCTTGCTCTTGTTCACGGCCGCTCCTCTCATGGCAGTGCCGGGCGAATGCCCGTACCACCATTGTCTGGGCGGTCAGAGTGCAAAGCGGCGCAATCGCGATCTTGGTTTTCGATGTCAAACCAATCGCTGACCAAAAACTGACCAGCCCGTCAAGCTCGTGGCAAGGTTTTGGTCAGCACGTCAGCAAACTGCATGTTTCGAGGCTTTTCCACAGCAAAAAAGCCGTCTCCCGAACAGTTGGGAGACGGCTGTCATAGGAAAAATCAATTACAGATGGACATCGGGATCGAGCATTTGAGCACTCACGCGCATGGATGACGCCAGATTTTGGAACGTTTCCAGACGCAGGCTGTCAATCCGCCCGGCGTCCTCGGCCTCGCGAACGGCGCAACCCGGCTCATGGGTGTGCGTGCAATCGCCAAACCGGCACGCGCGCGATGCCTCGACAATCTCGGGGAAGGCGCGCGCCAGACCCCGCTCGTGACCCACGAGCGGCAAACTGCGCAGACCCGGGGCATCGGCGATCACGCCGGCGTCGCCCGGCAGCGCCACCATCACGCGCGCGACGGTAGTGTGACGGCCCTGGTCGTCGCGTTCGCGCACACCGCCGGTCGCCAACGTATCGTGGCCCAGCAGTGCATTGAGCAGCGTCGACTTGCCGGCACCCGACTCGCCCAGAATCATGGCGCAGCTCCCGGCAGGCACGCAGGCACGGACCTCGTCCAGGCCGCGGCCCTCGGCAGAGGACGTCACGATCACGCGCACGTTCGGACCCACCAGGCGGCGCACGCGGTCCAGATCGCGCTCGAGCTCCCCGGCATCGCAGCGGTCAGCCTTGGTGAGCACCACCACCGGCTCGGCATCGCAGTCGAGCGCCAACACCAGCGAGCGCGCCACACGGTCGAGCAGCACCTCGCCGGCACCGAGCGCCTGCACGATTAGCACGCTATCCACGTTGGAGCAGAGCACCTGGCGCTCTCCGCGGGCACGGCCGCGCCAACGCTCAAAGCTCGTACGGCGCGGCAGTACGCATTCAATCACGCCCATATCGTGCCCGGGAGCGCGGCGCACCGCCACACGATCGCCCACGGCAGGCAGCAGGACCTCGTCCCCACCGCGCGACTTGGCAAATCCCACGGCATGCTCGGCGCGGAAGGTATCGTCGGCAGTCGCCACCAGCGGAAACCCACGATCCAAGCGCACCACGGCGCCAAGCTGCATCTGCTCGGGCTCCTCGGCATGTGCGCAGAAATCATCAAAGGCAGTCTGCTGGGCTTCATCGACCGGCAGGTCATCAAACGCCGGAACGTCCTGCAGCGCGTCGAGTCCCGGCACGCTTGCCAGCAGCTCCTCAGCAGATGCGGGAGCCTCGGTCGCGAGCTTGCGGCGACGATCGCGCTTAGCCCGCGCCCCCGTCGTCTTTTTCTTCGCTTTAGCCTTAGCTTTGCCCACAGATGCCTCCCAGCACAAAACCACACAACTGAGCAGGTATTTTAAAACAAAAAGAGCTGGCCGGGCAAAGCCCGACCAGCTCACAAACTTTCCCTCAGCTTATGGTCCTGAGAGGTTATCCGAAGGCCCGCCCGCCGGGAGGGGTTTCCAAAGGGCACATCCCGCAGCCGCAACGCGGCGAGGACGTGCCCGTGGAAACCCCGCAGGCGGGCGGGCCCGGACAGGTACGTTACTCTTTCTCCACCGCGCGCATGATCGCCTTGTAGATCTCCATCAACGGGATGATCAGGAAGGCCAGGCCCAGCGCGGCAAGAACGCCCTTGAGCTCAAGCGTCACAGGGCCAAAGAACATCTCGGCAAGCGTCGGCTGCACGGTCACGATCACCGTCAGCACCAGTGCCAGAGCGGCGGAAGCCCACAGCCACTTGTTCTGCTTCTTCATGGTGAACAGCGACGCACGACGGCTGCGCATATTGAAGCAGTGGAAAATCTCGACCATGTTGAGCGTGATGAACGCCATCATCACGCCTTCCTCGTCGGCATTGCCGGCGATCATATCGGCGATGTGGATGTAGCCCATGTCAAAGTACACGCCCACAAAGAAGCTCGCCAGCACCAGCACGGTGATGATTAGGCCCTGGACCACGCAGTCCAGACCCATATGTCCGGCAAAGACACCATCCTTGGCGTTGCGCGGCTTGCGCTTCATGATGTCGCCCTCGGCGTCCTCCATGCCCAGCGCGAGCGCGGGGAAGCAGTCGGTGACCAGGTTCACCCACAGCAGCTGCACCGGCTGGAAGATGGTAAAGCCGATGAGCGTGGCGATAAACACCGAGAACACCTCGGCAAGGTTGGCCGAAAGCAGGAACTGGATGACCTTGCGGATGTTGTCGTAGATGCGACGGCCCTCTTCGCAGGCACCGATGATGGTGGCAAAGTTATCGTCGGCGAGCACCATGTCGGCGACGTTCTTGGTGACGTCGGTACCAGTAATGCCCATGCCCACGCCGATGTCGGCGCGCTTGATGGACGGGGCGTCGTTGACGCCGTCGCCCGTCATGGCCACGATCTGGTCGCGCGACTTCCAAGCCTCGACGATGCGTGTCTTGTGCTCGGGTTGGACGCGGGCGTACACGCCGTAGTCCTCGATGTGCGCGTCGAGCTCCTCGTCACTCATGCGATCGAGGTCGGCACCGGTGATGGCATGGCTGCGATCGGTGACGATGCCCAGCTGCTTGGCGATGGCCACGGCGGTGTCGATGTGGTCGCCCGTGATCATGACGGTGCGGATACCGGCATCGTGCGCCTCGCGGATGGCGTCGGCGACCTCGGGGCGGACAGGGTCAATCATGCCGGACAGGCCGCAGAAGACCAGGTCGTGCTCGAGCGCAGCGGGGCTGCAGTCGCTCGGGACCTCGGTGTAGGTGCGGCTTGCCAGCGCCAGCACGCGCAGAGCCTCGTCGGCCATGGCCTTGTTGGCGGCCACGAGCTCGGCGCGACGCTCCTCGGTCAGCGGGACGACCTTTTCGCCCTCGTAGATATGGGTGCACAGGCCGATCACCACGTCGGGCGCGCCCTTGGTGTACTGCTCGTACTCGCCATCCAGGGTCTCGACGATCACGGACATCATCTTGCGGCCCGAGTCGAACGGGGCCTCGCCCACGCGCGGATGCTCGGCAGTCAGGCCAGTGAGGCCCGCCTTGCCGGCGTCGTTGACAAGCGCGCACTCAGTCGGCTCACCCACGGCCTCGCCCAGCTCCTCGTCCCACTGAGCATCGGAGCACAGCGCCATGCCGGCCAGGAACTTCTCCTTGGGCGCAGCGAGCTCGTGCTTGACGACGGTCATCTTGTTTTGGGTAAGGGTACCGGTCTTGTCGGAGCAGATGGTCTGCGTGCAGCCGAGAGTCTCGACGGCAGAGAGCTTGCGGATGATTGCCTGGCGCTTAGCCATCTTGGTCACGCCAAGCGATAGCACGATGGTCACGACGGCGACCAGGCCCTCGGGGATGGCAGCGACGGCGAGCGAGACGGCGACCATAAAGGTATCGAGCAGGGCGGTCGGGTCGGTAAGAACGTTGCCCACGCCGTGGCGGATGATATCAACGCCAAAGATGACGACGCAGATGACGATAACCATAATGGTAAGGATGCGGCTGAGCTCGGCGAGCTTCACTTGCAACGGCGTGAGCTCTTCCTTGGCCTCGGCCAGGGCGCCGGCGATCTTGCCCATCTCGGTGTTCATGCCGGTGCCGACCACGACGGCGCGACCACGGCCGTACACGACGGTGGAGCCCATATAGCACATGTTCTTACGGTCGCCGAGCGGCACGTCATCGGTGCCCGCAGCGAGCTCGATCACGTTGGCGTGCTTCTCTACGGGCACGGACTCGCCGGTGAGCGCGGCCTCTTCGATCTTCATCGTGGCGCTCTCGAGCACGCGGCAGTCGGCCGGGACGGAGTCGCCCGCCTCGAGCATGATCACGTCGCCGGGCACGAGCTCGGCGCTCGGCAGGTGCACGAGCTTGCCGTCGCGCAGCACCTTGGACTGCGCCGCACTCATCTCCTGCAGGGCCTCGAGGGCCTCCTCGCTCTTGGCTTCCTGGACCACGCCCAGCACCGAGTTGACGATAACGACGAACATGATGATGGCAACATCGGCAAAGTCGGGCTCGCCCTTGACCATGCCCGTGAGCGCACTGATGACGGCGGCAACGATCAGCATGATGACCATGGGGTCGGCCATCTGCTCAAAGAAACGCTTCCACAGCGGTGTCTTCTCGGCTTCCTCGAGCTTGTTAGGGCCTGTCTTGGCGAGGCGCGAAGACGCCTCGTCGTTGCTCAGGCCGAGGTTCTCATCGACACCTTGGTCGCTGAGCACCTCCGCCGCGGCGGACAGGTATTCCTTTTGCATATAGAGTCCCCTCCTGGGATTCGGGCCACTCAGCAGATTGATGCCCGATCATAATTCCCAGGAGAAGGGCAAGGGCTCATCAAGGCTGCCGTGCTGAGCGGCAGTTGATAGTGGAGCTATGGTACCCCAAAGCGACGCGTCTAGCCAAAACAATCGGTTTGGAAATATGGTCCGCACGCAACGGTGCAGACCGTGTGATGCTCAACATTGGTAAAACGTTTTTTCTTCGGCACATCGCCAAACTGACATATCGCCCAGATAGCAGCGGTTGGAGTGGTTGGTAAAGATTTTTCATATACCGTTTTTCCCGCAAAAAATGAACTTCCATTTCGGCATACGGTCGATTTTTTGGGGTATTCGGTCGGCATTTCGTTATAATCATCTCGGTTTTATTTCTTATGGTTTATCTATCAGCGCAAGACGATGTCAGATGGAGGTCTGAATGTACAAGCGCACTAAGATTGTATGCACCATGGGTCCCGCCTGCGATAGCGACGAGACCATCCGCGAGATGATCAAGGCGGGCATGAACGTCGCCCGTTTTAACTTCTCGCACGGCTCCTACGACGAGCACCACGGTCGCATCGAGCGCGTCCGCCGTATTTCCAAGGAGCTCGGTCTGCCTGTCGGCATCCTGCTCGACACCAAGGGCCCCGAGGTCCGCACCGGCCTTCTGGTCGACGGCAAGAAGGTTGCCGTCAAGACCGGCGATAAGATCGTCGTCACCGCTCAGCCCACGTCCGAGGATTTCCACGGCACCGCTGAGCACATCTCCCTCGACTACCTGGCTCTGCCTTCCGAGGTCGAGAAGGGCTCCCTCATCCTGATCGATGACGGCCTGGTTGCCCTCGAGGTCGAGTCCGTCAGTGGCCAGGACATGACCTGCGTCGTTAAGAACGACGGCCTGATCGGCGAGCGCAAGGGCGTCAACATGCCCAACGTCAACATCTCGCTGCCCGCCATCACCGAGCGCGATCGTCAGGACATCCTCTTTGGCCTGACCGAGAACATCGACTACATCGCCGCTTCCTTCATCCGTGACGGCGAGTCCGTCCGCGGCATCCGCGAGCTTTGCCGCGAGAACGGCGGCGAGCACGTGACGATCTTCCCGAAGATCGAGTGCGCCTTGGGCGTCGAGAACTTCGACGAGATTCTCGAGGCTTCCGACGGCATCATGGTCGCCCGTGGCGACCTGGGCATCGAGATCAAGCCCGAGCTCGTTCCGCACATCCAGAAGGAGATCATCGCCAAGTGCAACGCGGCCTACAAGCCCGTTATCACCGCTACGCAGATGCTCGACTCCATGCAGCAGAACCCGCGCCCGACGCGCGCCGAGGTTGCCGACGTTGCTAACGCCATTTATGACGGCACCGACGCCGTCATGCTGTCCGGCGAGTCCGCTGCCGGTAAGTACCCGGTCGAGGCCGTCAAGATGCAGGCCAGCATTGCTCTCGAGACCGAGAAGTATCTCCCGGCCCACGCTCCGCTCGAGGTTCCGGCCGATGCTCACGGCACCCGCGTTGTCAACAACGTTGTGGGTATGTCCGCTGTGAACATGGCCACCACCGTTGGCGCCAAGTGCATCACCGTGCCGACAACCACCGGTCGTACCGCTCGCCTGATCTCGCACTTCCGTCCCAACATGCCGATCTGCGCGTTCTCCCGCCACGAGTGGGCCGTCCAGCAGATGATCATGTACTGGGGCGTTATCCCGCACCAGGCCGAGATTACCCAGGGCACCGTCAACGGCACGATCGTCAAGGCGATCGAGACCGCTAAGGAGCTCGGCTACGTCGAGGCCGGCGATCTGACCGTCGCCACCGCCGGCGATCCCCGCATGAGCGTCCAGCTCGAAGACAAGGTCTCCTCGACCAACGTCGCTTACGTCGCTCAGGTCCGCTAAATCGTACTTGCAAGCATGTTTGCATTGCAAAGGGCCCGGAAGGCTTCGCCTTCCGGGCCCTTTTTCTGTGTCAATGCCGGCACACGGCAAAACACACACCCATTTCTTTACCAAAAGCGCGAAATCCACCTTTCGAGGCCCAAAAATAAAGTCCCAAGCGCTAAAAGTGTTCGCCCGATGGCGAAACCACACCTTACCCGACGCTGCTAAATCGTTTTAGCAAAAGCCAGATCGACCGCGTTTTCGGAAGTATGCGGCAAATTCTGAGACCTCCGAGCACACCCCGTTTTTTCGCAACAAAATGCCTGATAAACTGGCCTCAAAAGCCAGGTCTGCTCACAGGGTTCAGATTTTGCCGCATACTTCCGAATTGACGCTGGCATCGCACGGTCCAAAAGCACATTTCGACCAGGAGGATATCATGGACCTGACGCTATGCGGTCAATCCGCTTTTTACTATCACCGTATCCCGCCGCAGGTATTAGGGCTTTACCCCGCCATTAGCCTTGGCAATATGGATCGCAGATGTTGCGGCCTCGGAAGTCATGCAGTTGTAAAAGACCTACTTCACGCACCGCTTCACAGGTTTGTATTCACTCGAGCACAATCCGGGTCGCGAAGCCTGTTTAAATCGCACCTCCTGACCCAAGAGCCGCCTCCCGGGTCGTTTAGGCAAACTGAACATGGATTTGATGTCACGTCGCCCGAGTTTACGCTGCTCAGCCTTGCTACGCAGGTCTCACGCAACCAGCTACTCATGGCTTGCTACGAGATGTGCGGCTCCTTTGCAGTGTTTAAGCCCTGCGAGCGAACGCAACAACAACTTGATGAAGCTATTTCGCTTAAGCTCATTCCACCCAACTGCTGCTGGGAGCGTGTTGTCGACACCAAGGGCAATGACACCAATTTGTGGAAGCGCCCGCCGCTCCTCAGCGCGGCGGATATCGCCGCGTTCGCCAAGCAGGCTGCAGGCCTGCGCGGCGTTAAACAACTGCGCTGGGCGGCCGAGCACATGACGGGGCAGACCGCCTCGCCCTTCGAAGTCCAGACGTCCATACTCATCTCGCTCCCCCGCGACGAGGGCGGCTTGGGCATCGACATCACCAATAACGCGCGCATCCCGCTCAGCGAAGCTGCACGTTCGCTGTATAACAAAACCTGCTGTTACGCCGATATCCTCATCGAAAGCGCCACCGACAGCATGGGCGTCATTCTGGAATGTCAAGGCCGCTCAGCCCACGACAGCGAAGCCGCGAGCCTCTCCGATGCCGAACGCGCCACCGCACTCACGAGCATGGGCTACGACGTCATCCAAATCACCTATGACCAGATTAAGGATAAGAAAAGCTTCGACCACATAACCGAGCTCATCCATAAAAAGGCTGGGCTTCCCTACACCCCAAAGACCAAACAGGAGCGTACTGCCGAAGATACCCTGCGGCAAGAGCTATTTGTCGATTGGGTTGAGCTATTCACTGTCAAGCCGGCCAGCTAGCAGCTAGCGATCAGGGGCAACGCGGGCACACCGGGTGATGCAATTCGAGCGGCAAAGCCTGCCTCGGTTAGCTCGATGACCTCGTTAAACGTTGCATCGAAGAACTCCTCGGTTAGCAGGCGATACGGCGGATGATCGGGCTCGCCGGGGTTTTCGCGTACAATCTCGTGCATGACGCCGATGGTCTTGAGCACATACTCCTTATGGATGGGATACTGCCCAAAACGCGTCGCAGCGGTATACAGGCGATCGGTCGCACGCGGGATGGAAACAATGCCCAGCGTCTTTCCAAACCAGTCAAAATCGCCCTGCTTTTTAATGCGGAATTCCTCGCACGGCCTGCCACCGTGTGCTTCCAGATACTGGTTCACACGCGTGTTCCATACCGTGTCGGCCACCAGATGCGACCAGACGCCCAGCGTTAAATCGAGCAGCGACTGCGCCACATCTTCGGACGCAAGCGAGAACTCACAGGCGCCGGGACCGGCAACCGGCTCGGCGTCCTTGTAACGTTGGGGATAATGCACCCGATTGAGTCGCTCGCGCTCCTCGATAATCGAGGTCGCCGCGGCCGGCGCACCGGTGGGAGAACTTTTAAGCAACGGTGCCACATAGGTATCCCAGAACTCATGCTCGCGAGGCTTAGGGATGGGCTCAGGCTTGGCAAAGTGTGTAATGCGGTACGGGATGGGATCGGCGATGCCGGGGACCATATAGCCCACGAAGATATCCGGAACCACGCAACCAAACAAAAAGGCATTGCGGTCGCGCACGCTATTGGCAAGCGCACCGGTGCGCTCCAGCAAACGCTCCGTCTGAGCGATATGAATGTTCCAGCTTGGCATAGCCACCCCCATAAAAACCTGGATAACTATACCATCACGGCAAAGCCGCGCGGGCGGCTACGCACGCTCTACGCAGCAACTAGTCCGTAGCACCGCTTTCGGTTCCATACGACGGCGAAGGCGCCTCGACCACATGGTGGTATCGATCGATATAGATTGCACGGGCACCCAGGCGTCGCACCAAATCCTGGTGATGTGTGCTCATCAAAACCGTCTTACCCGCCGCAACGTAGGCCAGCAAAAAGTTGACCACGATGTCGCACGAGTCCTCGTCAAGTCCGTTGGTAGGCTCGTCGAGCACCAGGATATCGGGGTTCATCGACACCACCGCAGCCAGCGCCACGCGCTTCTTTTGCCCGCCCGAGAGCTGATAGGGCGAGGCATCGACCAGGTCGGCAACTTGAAACAGTTCCATGGCATCGCATACGCGGCGCTCGAGCTCGTCTGCCGGCAGCCCCATTTGAGCCGGTCCAAAAGCGACCTCCTCACCAACCGTGGCGCAGAACAGCTGGGCATCGGCGTTTTGAAATACGAAGCCTACACGCTGGTGGAACTTCTGGGCGGCAGTAGAATCCTTCAGATACGCCGCATCGACCACGCGTCCGTCAAACAGGTATGCGCCGGCATCCGCGAGCTCAAGGCCATTGATAAGGCGCATGATCGTCGTCTTGCCGCAGCCGTTGGGCCCGAGTAGAGCAACGAGCTCGCCGCGATCGACCTGCAGTGACACGCTGTCGACAACTGTATGCCCCGCATAGGAAAACGCCACGTCGCGAAACTCGATGAGCGGCGTGATCTCGGTGCCGGCAGCACCGCTCGCACCCATCGCGTTATTCGTATCGTTTGCCAAAACGCCGCCCTTCCCTACTCACATCGACAGTTCGACCGTCCGCGCTACAACACCGCGCACAACACGACGAGCAACGCCACAACGGCCGCGTAAACGGCATCGTGCCAGCCAAACCCGGCGCGCGCGGGCGCCGGATACGCACCGGCAAAGCCGCGACAAAGCATAGCCTCGTCCATCGCGCGGCTGCATTCCATCGCCTTGATAAACGTCATGCCCATGATACCCGCCAGCGAGTCGGTGCGCGAAAAACCCGCAGGCGCGGATCCGACGCTGCGCAGCATGACCGATTCGCACAGATCGTGCGCTGTGCGTCCCAGCACCTCGATATGCTTGAGCGCCATATCAAACGTAAAGATAACTTCGTCGGGCAGATGCAGCATCTTGAACGCCGCCGACATGCGGCTCCAGGTAAGCGTCCACGAAACGCCCAGTACCAGCGACACATTAATGAAGGTCTTGAGCGCGATCTTGAGCATGGCGCCCGTGGCAGAAGCGCCCAGCAGCAGAGCAGGCAGCGCCAGAACCACTGCGAGTCCCGCGGCGCCGAGCGCCGGCACAAAGGTCGCGCGCAGCCCGCGTACAGGGCGCGCGGCAACGAGCACCAGCGCGATAGCCGCCATCAACATGAGATACAGCGGGCTTTGCGTCAGACACACGCACAGGACGCAAACGAACATCCCCACCAGGCGCACCGGAGCCGAAACGCAAGAAAAGGCGCGGTCGACCATCGACCCGCCCTCGTGCGCGCCTCCACCCAGGCGAACCCGCTCAAGCAGGCTCGCCAGGTGCAGGACGTTCTTTTGCATCACGCGATGCCGAGCCCCCACGGGCTCATATCGCTCCTCGGCCGCAAGCCAGCTAGGCAGCTCGGCTATTGCCATGAGCACCGCTTTCCTTGACCGTCAGCGAGACCAGGCGGAATGCGATGGTAAGCACCGCCACGCCAATCACGCCCGAAAGGATATACATCGCGGCCTGGCCGGCAAAGCCAAGGCCCTGCTCCTCGGAATAGACCTGCAGGTAGTCGCCCGTGGGCAGCGCATCGGCAAAGGTCGGAGCATCGAGGCCGACCGAAGCCTGCAGGCTGTCGTCACCAGCCCCCTGAACGGCGGTCGCGGCGCCCTCAGCGTCCCACTCGCCCCAAGCGTCACCCGTGGCCAAAAGGCCCAGCGGCGTGGCCACGATAAGCACGGCGACCAGGATAAGCGTGGGGATTAGGGAAGCCTTCTTGGCGGTACCATCGGCGGCAAGCTGGCCATCGACGGCCTCGGGCCCGACGATAATGCTCGGCGCCGTCTTCTTAATGAAACCGTAGATGGCGGCCGTCGCCACGCCCTCGATCACGCCGGCAACCAGCATATGCGGAATCAACATGGCCGGAATAGCCACGGACAGTGGGAAGGGGCAGTACAGCGGCGCGCCCGAAACGTTGGTAAAGAGCATCGGCTGAATACCAAACTCGATTGCCGCGCACAGGGCCGCCAGGCACAGGCCGACCCAACCGCTCACGACGGCAGAAACCGAGGTGCCCCAGCTCTTGTCGTGCAGACGACTGTTGAGCGCACCGAACACGATAGCAGCGACAAACGGCAGCACAAAGGCCATGTTAAAGCAGTTGGCGCCAAACGACAGAACGCCGCCGTCGCCAAACAGCAGCGCCTGCAGCGCCAGCGCGACCGAAACCGCGATGGCAGCGGCCTCGGGACCCAGCAGCAGTGCGATGAGCGCACCGCCGACGGCGTGACCCGTGGTGCCGCCGGGCAGCGGCACGTTGAACATCATGAGCAAAAAGGAGAACGCGGCGCAGATGCCCAGAAAAGCCATGTGCTCGCGATCGAGCGTGGCGCGCACCTTCTTGATGCAGTGAACCCAAACGGGCACCATCGCCACCGCCATGACGGCATCGGTCTGCGGGGACAGATAATTATCTGGAATGTGCATGTATGCCTCCCGATTGTCGGCACGCAATCGCAGCGCCGTTTGAATCACCTTGATAGTGTTACGTATTGATAGATTCGTAACACGCCGCCGGCTATCATAGCAAACGGCGCACTGCCAACAAAGCAGTGCGCCGTTTTGCAATACATTCGTCACAGACGCAAGCGATCCTATCCGCGGACCTCGCCGTTTACGCCCTTGCACACCTTGGTGACGATCTTCTGGTGCGCCTTCTCGACCTCTTCGCTGGTGAGCGTGTGATCGTCGGAGCGATACGTAAGCGCAAAGGCCATGGACTTCTTGCCCTTGCCAATGCGGACCGGATCGCGGTAGACATCGAACAGGCGCACGCCCTCGAGCAGCTTGCCGCCGGCACTGGTAATACGGCGCTCAAGGTCCTCGCAGGTCACGGAGTTGTCGACCACGATTGCAAGGTCGTGCTCAACAGCCGGGTACTGCGAGAACTCACGGTAGTTCTCCTGGTTGCGGGCACCCTTGATCAGCTTGTCCAGATCGAGCTCAAAGGCAACGACGACCTCATCTATGCCGCAGGCCTCGCGCGCCTCGGGGTGGATCTCGCCGACCCAGCCCAGCACGGTGCCGCCGGACAGAACCTCGGCCGCACGACCCGGCTGCAAGAAGGCGTAGCCCTCGCCCTCGACGGGACGGAAGCGAACCTTCTCGATGCGCAGCTGGGCAAGCAACTCCTCGACAATGCCCTTACCAAAGAAGAAGCGCAGCTTGCGGTACTTCATGTTCCAGGACTGCTCGCTCCACTGGCCCGAGAGCACACCCGCGACGGACTTGGTCTCCTTGGGCAGGCTAGCGTTCTCGCGGCCGTGGAACAGACTGCCGACCTCGTACAGGTGCACGTTGGGCGTGCCGTGGGCCTCGTTGTAGGCCACAGACTGCAGCAGACCCGGCAGCAGCGAGCGGCGCATCTCGGTCTGCTCGGCCACCAGCGGGTTCATGAGCACCACGGGGCAGCCGCGGCCCTCGGTGGACATGCCAATCTTCTCCAGGTCGCCCGGGGCGGCAAAGCCAAAAGTCGTGGTCTCGTTGAGGCCGCAGGCGCGCAGGATCTCGCCAACCTTGCGGGTGAGCTTCTGCTCGCGGGTCAGGCCGCCGATGTGGTTCTTGGCAGCCGGGATGGTCGCCGTCACGCGGCCCATGCCCCACAGGCGCAGGACCTCCTCGATCAGATCGATCTCGCGCGGCAGGTCAGGGCGGAAGCTCGGCGGGGTAACCATAAAGTCCTCGCCGTCGCGCTCGACGGTGCAGCCCAGGCGGGTGAGCGAGCGCTCGATAAAGTCGGGCTCGATGTCGGCGCCGCAGATGGCGTGCACGCGGGCCAGGCGCAGCTTAATGCTGTCGATGGTCTTGGGCGCGGGGAAAACGTCGACGTAGCCGGGAGCAACCTCGCCGCCGGCGATCTGCTCGATGAGCGCGCAGGTAACGTTGGCGACATCCACGCAGCCGGTCTCGTCGACCTGGCGCTCAAAGCGGATGGAGGCATCGGAGATCAGCGACAGGTCGCGGCTGGTGTGCGAGGTGCGGCCGGCGTTGAAGCAGGCGCTCTCGACCATCACGTCGACGGTGTCGTCCTCGATCTCGGAATCCATGCCGCCCATAACGCCGGCCAGCGCCACGGGACGCTCGCCGTCGGTGATGAGGCCCATGCCGGCGTCGAGCGTGCGCTCCTCGCCGTCGAGGGTCGTGAACTTCTCGTCCTGCCGGGCGGCGCGAACCACCACGCGGCGATGGCCCTCGCGCTCGGCAAAGGTTGACAGGTCAAAGGCGTGCAGCGGCTGACCGGTGAGCATCATCACGTAGTTGGTGATGTCGACGATGTTGTTGTGCGGACGCACGCCCAGGGCGTTGAGGCGCTTGACCATCCAGTCGGGCGACGGGCCGACCTTCACGTTGCGCACGATGCGGGCGACATAGCGGTCGCACAGGCCCTCGTCGGCAATCTCGACCGAAAGCTCGTCGTCGGTCGCGCGGCCGGTCTCTGCCTTGATGGCGGGCAGCTCCACGTGGAAATCGCGATCGAAAATGGCGCCGGTCTCGCGGGCCATACCGATCATGGACAGGCAGTCGGGGCGGTTGGGCGTGATCTCGCAGTCGAGCACGGTATCGCTCGAGCCCACATACTCGGCAAACGGCATGCCGCAGGGCGTATCCTCAGGCAGAATCATGATGCCGGAGTGGTCGCCGCCCAGACCGAGCTCGCGCGCAGAGCAGTTCATGCCCATGGACACGACGCCGCGAAGCTTGCTCTTCTTGATCTTGACGTCGCCGGGCAGAACTGCGCCGATCATGGCCGTGACGATGTGGTCGCCGGCCTCGAAGTTCTGCGCGCCGCAGACAATCTGCAGCGGGGCGGGGTTGCCGTCGGCGTCGAGGTTCTTGTCACCCACGTCAACCGAGCACACATACATATGGTCGCTATCGGGGTGCGGGGTCTTGGTGAGCACCTTGGCGGTCACCACGTGGTCGAAGGACTCGCCCACGGTGTCAATCGCCTCAACCTCGGTGCCGGTGCGGATATACTCGTCCGAAAGGGTCTTAGGATCTTCCGGAATATCGATCATGGTCTTGAGCCAGTCGTAAGAAACACGCATGTAGCTCTCCTTTCATACTGAAAGCCTGCGAAGAGATGCAGGTGGAAACTTCAACTTTGTGAACATTCCTTACAAAGCGAGGGTTGTCCAAGTGCGGCAGATCGGCCCGAAAGAGGAGCGCCGCGTACTTTGGTACGCAAGCGACGAATGAGCGCCGAGGTGCCGTGCTTGGGCAAGCCGCAGCCTAGAACTGATTCAGGAAACGCATATCGCCTGTCATGAGCGTTCTGAGGTCGGGCAGGTCGTAGCGCAGGGCCGCGACGCGCTCGGCGCCAATGCCAAAGGCAAAGCCGGTGTACTTCTCGGGGTCGATGCCGCAGTTGATGAGCACGTTGGGATCGACCATGCCGCAGCCCAGGATCTCGATCCAACCGCTGTGCTTGCAGAAGTTGCAGCCCTTTCCGCCGCACACATGGCAGCTCACGTCCACCTCGCAGGAAGGCTCGGTGAAGGGGAAGAAGTGCGGGCGGTAGCGGGTCTTGCGATCCTCGCCAAACATGCACTTAACAAAGTAGTCGAGCGTGCCCTTAAGATCGCCAAAGGTGATGCCCTCGTCGACGACCAGGCCCTCGATCTGGTTGAACTGCGGCAGGTGGCAGGCGTCGGCCGTGTCGGGACGATAGACGGTGCCCGGGCAGATCATGTAGATGGGCGGCTTTTGCGACTCCATGGTGTGGATCTGCACGCCCGAGGTCTGGGTGCGCAGCAGTACGTCGGACTCGCCGTGGGCGTGAGCCTCGGGGTGCGCGACGCTGCCGGGGTTGTTGTCGACCACGTAGAAGGTGTCGCGGGCCGAGCGGCTCGGGTGATCCATGGGCGCGTTGAGCGCGGTGAAGTTGTAGTAGGAGGTGTCGACCATGGGGCCGGACTCGACGGTGTAGCCGATGCCACAGAAGATGTCCTCGGCCTCCTCGATAATCTGCTTGATCAGGTGCTGGTGACCGATCTGCGGACGGATGCCCGGCAGCGTAATGTCGACGGCCTCGTGCTCGAGTGCGTGCTTGAGGGCGGCGGCCTTCATCTCGGTGGTGCGCTCGTCGAGCATGCCCTCGATCAGCTGGCGCATCTCGTTGGCGCGCTTGCCCATGACAGGACGATCCTCGGGGGCGAGCTTGCCCATCATACGCATCAGGCCGGTGATGCGGCCCTTGCGGCCGAGCAGCTCAACGCGCGCAGCCTCGAGCTTTGCGGCGTCGTCGGCGCCTGCGACGAGCTTCTTGGCCTCTTCCTCGAGTTTGACCAGATCATCAATCAGACTCATGTCTTCCCTTTCGTCTCTCGCGTATCCGCGCTCCGGGACGGCTGGCACCGCCCGACGCTTACGGATGCGCGGCCCGGTTCGGTAACAAAAAACCGCCCTCGGGCATGTGCATTGCCCAAGGACGGTTAAATTCCGCGGTACCACCTTGTTTGACCCGGCGGATGTCTGGCCCGCCGCGCCCACTCTGCGCCTCTTGTCGCGAGGCTCACGGCTTCCCTACTGGGGCTTTGCTGCCACTGGCCGCGCGCCCGTTGAGGTCGCTGCTCGGGAGTGAACGCTTGGCCCTTGCCACCGCAGGAAGGCTTGCAGCCCATGACCTTCCCTCTCTTGCCGGCGACACGGCGGGCAAAACCCTCTCCGTCAACGCATTGGGCTATAGGATACCACATTGTGTGGGCGTATCGCCGCGTTCCGTTTTGTTCGTGCTGGGTACAAGGCAGATAGCTGTGCAAACTGGCCGTGCGCCCATCCGTGGCGCTCGGCTCGCGAGATCAAGGATACGATATGGGAAAGAAACTCGATAAGAAGGCCAAGCCCGCAGCGGGCAAGACGCCTAAAGGCATGAAGGTCGACAAGGCCGTCAAAAAGTTCCGCAAACTCGAAGGCAAGCTGTGGACTCGCGAGTACCTGCTCAAGATTGCCGAGTTCGATGGAGCGACGATTGCTCCCGCCAACGGCGCTGCCGCCCGTGCCGACGCCATGGGTACGCTTGCCGGCGAGCATCACAAGCTGCTGACCAGCGAGAAATCCGTTGAGCTCGTACGCTCGTTAGCGCGCGAGACGGTTGCAGGCGGACATGTAGACGACCCGCAGCTGCTCGACGAGATCCGCGTGCTCGGCCGCGACCAGCGCGAAGCGAGCGTTGTCCCTACCGAGGAGGCCGAGGCCTGGACCAGGCTCACCTGCGAGGCCGACGCCGTGTGGCACAAGGCCAAGACGGCCAATGACTGGGCGAGCTTTGAGCCCTATGTGGACAAGATTGTGGGCCAGCTCAAGCATCAGGCCGAGCTTATGGACCCCAAGCGCGACCCATACGACGTTTGGCTCGACCAGTACGAGCGCGGCCTTTCCGCCAAGAGCTTCGATGCATTTTGTGACGAGGTCAAGGCCACGGTCGTGCCGCTCGTGCACGCCATCGGCGAGCGCGGCCAGCAGCCGGCCGCCGACTTTTTGCACGCCCACGTGCCCGAGGCTGCCCAGCGTGCCATGAGCTTCGACCTGATGAAGCTTGTCGGCCTGAACCTGGACGACACCACGCTTGCCTTTACCGAGCACCCGTTTAGCGAGGGTTTTGCCGTGGGTGACGCGCGCATCGCGACGCACATCTACGAGGACGATTGTATCTCCAATGTCTACAGCATCATCCACGAGGCGGGACACGCCATGTACGAGCTGGGCGTGAACCCCGCCTATGCGCGCACGTGCCTGGAGGGCGGCACCTCTATGGGCATCCACGAGAGCCAAAGCCGATTCTTCGAGAACACCGTGGGCCGCAGCCGCGCCTTTATGGGGCCGCTGCTCGAGGTACTGCGCCGCCACGCGCCCGAGGTCTATGGCAGCGTGGACGAAGACACGCTCTACCGCGCCGTGAACATCGCGCAGCCGTCGCTGGTCCGCACCGAGGCCGACGAGCTCACCTATCCGCTGCATATTATGGTGCGCTACGAGATCGAGCGCATGCTGTTTGCCGGCGAGGCCACGGCCAAGGACATCCCCGCGCTTTGGAACCGCTTCATGGATGAGTACCTGGGCATTCCCGTTCCCGACGACACGCACGGCTGCCTACAGGATACGCACTGGAGCGGCGGCTCGTTTGGCTACTTCCCCACCTATGCGCTGGGCAGCGCCTACGACGCCATGTTTGTGCCGGCCATGTGCCGCGACGGCGTCGACCTTACCGGTGCCTGCGCGAGCGGCGATCTGGCGCCCGTCCGTGCCTGGCTGGGCGAGCACATTTGGCAGTGGGGCCGCGCCAAGGACGCGCCGGAGCTCATCAAGGGCGCCTGTGGCATGGACTTTGACGCCCGTTACTACTGCAGCTACCTCCAAGACAAGTTCACCACGCTATACGAGCTGTAAGGATTGACCAGCACGCCATCGCCAACGCCAACCATGTTGACGCCGATGTCTTGGCAACGTCAGCGAAAACGGCCCCAAGCGAGCAAGGTGACGTGAAATGAAAGGGCGCTGACCTTCTGGTCGCGCCCTTGAAATTGAGCGTCAGATTGCCGCTTGGGGCCGTTTGCAGCGTCGAGCAGCTACGCGGTTTGGTAAAACCGCGTAGCTATAGAGCCTCGAGTGCGTTGGCGATGCGCTTCATGGCGGCATCGGCGGATGCCTGGTCGGGGGCTTCGGCCAAAATGCGAATCACCGACTCGGTTCCACTCTTGCGCACGAGCACGCGTCCCTCGCCCGCCAGCGATGCCTCGGCCTCGGCGATGGCGGCCTGCACACCCATGTTGCCCAGCGCGGCGTCCTTGTCCGCCACGTGCACGGCCACCTGCGCCTGCGGCAGCAGCTTGCACGGAGCCGTGAGCTGCGAGAGGGTCTCGCGCTCGGCGCGAATCACTTCCATCACGCGCAGCGAGGTCATAATGCCGTCGCCCGTGTGCTCGATATCGCCAAAGATCGTATGGCCCGTCTGCTCGCCGCCCAAGCTGTAGCCGCCCTCGCGCATCTTGGCATACACGTGACGGTCGCCCACGCCGCTGGTCACGGCACTTAGGCCGGCAAGCTCCAGCGACTTGACCAGGCCAAAGTTGCTGGCAATCGTCGGCACCACGGTACCGCCCGAAAGGCGACCGTGCTTGTTCAGATACACGCCACACACGTACAGGATCTGGTCGCCGTCTACCACGCGACCGCGCTCGTCCACGGCCAAGCAGCGATCGGCATCGCCGTCATAGGCAAAGCCCACGTCCAGGCCCTGCTCCACCACATGACGCTGCAGGCGCTCTATATGCGTGGAGCCGCAGTCGACGTTGATGTTAAAGCCATCGGGCGCGGCATTGATCACGCGCACGTCGGCACCGAGCGCGTCAAACACCGGCTTGGCCACCGAGGAAGCCGAGCCGTTGGCGCAGTCGATACCGATCTTGACGCCCTGCAGCGAAAAGTTCGCGCTGGCGATGAGCGAAGCAATGTAGCGGTTGCGGCCCTGCATGTAGTCCACCGTGGCGCCGATGTGGTTGCCCGTGGCCAGCGGTACCTCGCTCTTACCATCGATGTAGTCCTCGATGAGCTCCAGTACGTCCTCGTCCATCTTAAAACCGTCGCTATTGACGAGCTTAATGCCGTTATCGCAAAACGGGTTGTGGCTCGCGCTGATCATGATGCCGCAATCGAAGCAGCCTTCCACGGTCTGATGCGCCACGCCCGGCGTGGGGATCACGTGCAGCATATAGGCGTCCGCACCGCTCGCGACCAGGCCGCTCACCAGCGCCGCCTCGAACATATAGCTCGAGCGACGAGTGTCCTTGCCCACGATCACGCGCGCCTTGCGCTCGCGGTTGGCGCCGTAATACCAGCCCACAAAACGGCCAATCTTATAAGCGTGCTCTACCGTCAGCCCAACGTTGGCCTCACCGCGAAAGCCGTCGGTGCCAAAGTACTTCATATCTTACTTATCCTGTTCGAACGTTTGAGCGGTTGGCGTGGTACGAATCTTAAGCTCTTTGTGCCCAGAGTCCTTCGAAGTCGTGACCGTGTACTCGACCTTTACGTCTTGTCCAAGAAGCATGTGGACACCGCCCCATGCAACCTTCAGGCCATCGTGCGTCGCTTCGTTCATCTCGATAGAACCGGAGCCCGAAGTCTTAATGTCCGAAATGCTGCCTCCCGCAGGAGCATAGAGATAAAGCCTCAGCACCTCATCATCAATATCCTGGCTAATGCCGTTATGGCCCTGGAAATAACCAGGCATCTCGGCCTTCTCCTGAGGGGTCATCGTGTTCTTGAGCGAGGTGGTCACTCGATACGTCGTCGAGCCATCGGCATTTTCAACCGAAGAATCGATGGTGACTCGCTTATCGAGGAACCAATCCATCTTTGAATAACTGTAGTTGTTCACATAGACGCCCAAGATCGGAGCCTCCGACGTATCGGCTTGGAGGGCGCCCGATATTCCAAGGGCCTTCGCGGCCTTTTCCTCGTCATCGTTTCTCGAATACATGAGGATGCGACCCTCGGAAGCACCCTTTTCGATGGCTCCAGCAATCTTATCAATATCGCTGGAGCCCAGTTCGTCCACGATCTTGTTAAAAGCCGATCCGGCAACCGCCGCAAAAATGGCGTCCTGTTCCTCTACCGGGTAATTCCAATAAATATCGTGCAGCAGCACCTTTGCAGCGTTGCTTCCATCAACGACGGTACCGTCAGGAAGCTGTGTGCCGCCTACAATGCCGAGCATATACTGCAAAAATACCGGATCGACTGCAAATACGCCGTCGATGTCATCTCCGACAATGGCCTTCTGCATATCGCTGGCAAGCTGAGCCGCACGCGGATAATCGGGCGTCATCGTAACGTCACCCATCGTGTATCCGAGCGTGTTGAATCCGGTCAGGCCCCATCCGGTCGTGAACAAGTTTGCTTCTTCATCGGTGATGGGAAGCGGGCTCAAAGGCTCTTTCATCATGTCGACTTTGACAAAATCGCCCAGTTCGAGCTTACCATCAGTCACCGACATCACGCCGCGAGAACCGGGAAAACCGCCACAGGCGCGGATCTCGACATTGCTCATCGCGAGCACAAGATAATGACGCGTCTGGCCGTTGGCGCCGAGCATCTGGGGAAGGACGGGAGCGACCTTCTCCGCCGCGTCAACCGCGCCGTTGAGGGTGGCAAAGCCGTCCTTGGCCTTATCGACCAGCTCGGTCACCTGGGAAATATGAGTATCGCCAATGCCCTGGACCTTCTCGTTGGCGCTCTTGAACACCTTTGAGCTATCGGAAAGCGAATCGGCAACGGCCTGCAGCGCGGACACGTTAATCATGCCGTCCTGAAACAACTTGCCGGGCGTGGCCTGCGAAAGGTTGTCGGCCATGGGAACCAGCGCGTTGCTCGAGACATCGGACAGGGCGTCGATCATGGTGCGGGCCGCATTGATGTCGCCGCCATACACCGGAATAAACGAAGCCGCCGTCCACAGCGGGCTCGAGGTCTCCGCCTTCATGCTGTCGCAGAGCTCATCGATCTTCTTCGCGTCGTCAGGCAGCGTCGAAAAATCGCCCGACGTGACCTTGTCCTTAAGGCCACCGACGATCTCGACAGCCTCCTTCGCTTCGCTCTTTACGGTCTTTGCCGAGTTAAGCAGCATAAAGCCGCTTGCGCCAAGCGCAACGAGAAGCACCGCGACCACAGCGGCAACAATGGCGCCGGTGTGACGCTTTTTGCGCTCGCCCTTGCGATGGCGATGACGGACCAGACCGTCAGAGGTCGAACTCGACGAAGCGTCGCTACCGTAGTTCAAGCCAAAATCGTAATAATCTTCCTTGGAACCCGAGCCCGCAAACTCGGCACCGCTATCATCCAGGCGGGCGAACGTGCCAGTCTCGGAGGCACCGGTGTAAATCGTACCAAGGTTACCCGTAAGCCCCGCGCCACCGGCAGAGGGAGTATTGTTGGCGGCCTTGCCGGCATTAACGTTGCCGGCGGCATTTGCGGCGTTGGCAGCACCTGCGTTGTTCGCAGGTACCGAAGGAGCCCCGCTCGGCTGCGACGCGGAGGTTGCACCGCCCGCAAAGACATTCCCTCTTGCACGGCCGGTCTTTTTTGCCTTTTGAGACTGCTCGTACAGAGCGGTAAACATCGCCGTCTCGCCCGGGGACACGCGCTTACCGGAACCGCCCTGTCCAGCGCCGCCCGGCGTGCCGGCCTTACCAGCCCCGTTCGGACGCGGCGGAACTGCAGGACGGCCGCTATCGCTGCCCTTAAAGTGATTACCAGCCATAAAGAAATCCTCGCAATTGAGTCGCAATGAAAAAGTCCATAACGTTACTAGTTTATGGCATTTTGAGCATCGACAGCTAAACTCCAGACACGGACATCAATTGGCGAAAATGCGGCACAACACCTTTTCCGTCCTGGCGGCGGCGCCAGCTACACCGTCAAAAACACCATCGCGATAATCATGGCAAAGCCCGCCAGGTCGGTGGGCAAAAACACCGTTCCCAGCATAAGGGCGCTGGTGATGGTGGCCGAAACCGGCTCCATGGTTCCAAGGAGGCTCGCGCGCACCGAGCCAATCTCCTTAACGCCCTGCATGTAGAACATATAGGCGAAGAACGACCCCACCACAATAAATATCGCGAGCGCGCCGACACCCGAGGGGCCGAGCGCCGGCATATGCGCCCACGGCTGGGTAAAGATACTCATCACGATTCCCGCCGAAAGCATGGCCGAGCCCGTGACGACCGGGCTACCGTATTTGTTGAGGATTCCGGCAGGGATGATTGCTATGCAGGCACCGCCCACTGCGCACAAAAGGCCCGCGAGCAGGCCCATCGGCGAGATGCTGAGCGTACTGGGGTCGCCGCCCGTGGCGATCAAAAACGTTCCGCCCAATGCGAGCAAAATGCCAAGAGCCTCGCGCGTGCGCGGCAGTCGATGCGCGGTGACGCAGGCATACCCCATGACGACCACCAGCTGCAGGCACTGGAAGACGGTCGCGGTGCCCGCGTTGGTCAGGCGCACGGCTGACAGATAGCAAAGCTGGTTGAACAGCAGACCAAAGATCGTAAACAGAATAAGCTGCTTGCGATCGGCGGGGGTAGTCCACAGCTCGATCAAGCGGTCGCGGTCTTTTCTGAGCACAACGAACATAAAGAGCAGGCCAGCGATAACTTGGCGCACGCTCATCAGCCAAAACGTCTCGATATGGCACACGTCAAAGAGGTAGCTGGCGCTGGTGCCAGAAAAACCCCAAAACGTACCGCCGGCAAACGCGGCGAGCGTACCCAGGGCCATCTTGCGCGCCTGGGCGTCGTTGAGGCGGTCGCGCCATGCACGGCGGGTGCTGCGGCTAAGCTCGTCAGTCCCCTCGGGCACGATAAAATCAGACGCCGCCGTCATCGGTACCGAAGCCCTTTCACGTGCACACTGCGCCGAGCGCTCCTGTTCCATCCCACTCCCCCGAAATCAATTGGCAACAAAGCGCTCAAACTGTAGCACGAATATTGGTATGAAATAGCAGATGATGCGGAGCATCTGCGAGCGTCCAAATTGCAGGGACGAAAGGCACCGATGAGCTATGCCGAGTGGTTGGAATCGTCTAGAACGCCGGGGGCGGCTTCCGCACTTCCCTCAGCATGCTTGCCATCGTCCCGGTCCTTGTCGCTGTCCCGGCCCTCCTGCTCGCGACGGCGCTTTTCGCGAATCTGCTCAACGGCGGCTCGCAAGGCGGCCTCGTCCTCGGCGCGTGCCACCTCTTGCGTTGTCTTGACCATATGGCGAATCTCGAGCACCAGCAGCACGATCAGCGGCACCACGATAAGCGGAAAGAACAGCAGCGGATTGGTGAGCAACGAGACCACCACGCCCAGCCCCGCCGAGACAAAGACCACGCGCCCCACCACGTCGGCGGCGGGCACGGGCGCGGCGTCCTCGACCGGATTGGCATCGCCCTTGGTGCGGTAGACCGGCGTGCCGTCGGCCGCGGCCTCCACGGCAACGATGCGGTGCGTGTTGAGTGAACCCTCCAGCGCGTCATCGGACGAATGGAAGGTGATGATGTCACCCACCTGGTAGGCCTGGCTGTTGTCGGTATCGACGACGATAAACGAATGCACGGGAATCGCCGGCTCCATCGAGCCGGTCAGCGTGCGCATAAAGCCGTAGCCCATGATGGTGGGAATCTCGCCGGCGGGCGTGAACACCGTGCGCAGCAGCACCACAAAGGCGACCAGGATCACCACGGTCGCCAACACGTTGATCACGCGGAGCACGTGCTTCATCACTTGTCGGCGTCCTTTGCGGAAGGCTCGACGTCAGTGGCGTCAGATGCCGAAACGTCGGTCTCATCTCCCTCAACGGTCGTGGCGACATCGCCCTCGGCGGCCTCTCCGCGCAAGCGAGCCAGCAGATAGCGCGACAGGCTGTTGCCCTCGGCACGGCGCTCGGCGCGGGCGCGATCGCGCTCGGACTGCTCCAGCTCGTGTGCCAACGAGTCCAAGCGTTGCTGCATCTCCGCGCGAGCGGCCTCGAGCTCGCGCTCGTGCGCGGCCTTGGCGGCGGCGAGTTCCTGCTCAATACGCTCCCCTGCCTCGAGCTCGGCTGCGGCGGCACGCGCGTCGGCGTCGGCATGAGCCTCCTCGGCGGCACGCGCGGCGGCATCGCGCTCGGCAGCGGCAGCGGCGACCTTCTCGCTGGCATCCACCGCGGCCCGCTCCACCGCAGAATCGGCGGCCGCGCGGGCGGCATCGATTGCGGCATCGGCCGCCTGCTGAGCGGCGGAAACCTTCTCCTCGGCAGCGGCAACGGTGTCGGCAAGCGCCTGCTCCGCCTCGGCCGCGGCGACGTCGGCAGCCTCCTTGCCGGCCTCGACGTCCTCCAGCGAAGCGCGTAGTTCCTCTACATCAGCCTCGGCAATCTGCGCGCGCTGCGTCAACGCCAGCTCGCGCGTCTTTGCCTCGTCCAGCTCGTCGGCCAGGTCGTCGCGCTCGTCGGTCAGCGCATGGGCCTGAACCTTCCAAGACTTGACCTGCCCCTGCAGCTCCTCGATCTGCTCGCGCGCCTCGGCCAGCGCCTGCTCGGCATCGAGCTGGGCCTGCGTGACCTCCTCCACAAACACGCGCCGGACCTCGACGTCGGGCAGGTCGGGGCTATCGACCTGCTCTTCCTTGATCTCTTTAATAAACTTGGGCGCCACCGGCGCGTGTTGCACGCTCTCGAGCTCCTGCAGGTTGCGCTCGTCGTCGGTCAGGCTCTTAAAGACGGTGTAGTTGTTGATGAGGTTGGTGTACATCTGCACCATGTACTCGTCATCGAACGCCAGCGCCTGCTGCTGCACGTCGATGTTGTAGCCCACCTTGTCGTAGCGCTCCATAAACTGCCACAGCTGGTAGCACTTGCGGTAGTTGGGGTCTTTCATGATGAGGTTGGTGCGCTGAATGGGGCTGCGGACCGCGCTGCAGCCGTTCATGATCTGGCAGAATGACGCGCCGCGCAGCGCCATGACCAGACGGCGCACGCGGTCGATGCGCATAAAGACGTCCATGTTGTCGGCGTCGTTCTCGGCAAAGCTCTGGCGGTTTTTGACCGTCATCTCGACGTTGTACTCGATCTCCTCGTACGCGTCGTCGATCTTACTGTGCATCTTAAAGCGGTTGCGGATCTCGTTGCCCGTAGACCAAAAGATCACGTCGGTGCGCTTATCCACAAACGTCAGCAGACGCTGAATCAGATGGTAGATAAAGCGGTTCTCGTACAGGTCGTACGTCTCAACGGTGTTGACGTTGAGGATGCGCGTGGGATGGACGCCGCCATCGTCGCTCGGCGCCAGGAACTGCGTGTTCTGGCTCAGATGACGGACGCTGTCGGCGCTGATCTTTTTGGCAAGCGAGACCGGCACCACCTCTTCCTCGGTGGTGATGAAGCGGCGCGGCTTTTCGATAATGGTGTTGATGGCGTCGAGCGAGTCCTCGATCATGCTAATCCATTCCTCGTCCACCACCTTGACGAGCTCCTCGCGCTGCTGCTCGATCGTGGTGCCCGAGGCCTGCGCCATCTCAAACAGATAGCGGAAGTAGCGGCTGTCCTCCTGGATGGGCTCCATCTGCTCGGAGAAGCTGGTATAGAGGTCCTGAATGGTCTCGGACATGGGTTACTCCATAGGTTGGATCGATCGGTAAGGGGCGTGGCGACACCACACAGGGCAAACGCTACTGATTGTCTTGTCCCACGCCCCGCGCTTACGGCATTAGTAGAAGTTCTGGATCCGCTGCAGATACATGACGGAATCGGGCAAGCCGCCCTCGCCAAAGGTCTTCTCGATGTACTCGATCAGGCCCTTCATCTCGTCGCGCACAAAGCTCACGTTCATGGACTCAAACTTCTTGAGCACCTTGCGGGCGATGATGTAGTCCATGCCGCCCAGCTCGGTGCCGCCGCACGCCACGTACACGGGGATAAAGTCGTACATCTGCTTGATGATACGGTTGCCAAACGCCAGCTTAAAGCGGGTCTGCAGGTACTGGTCCAGCTTATGCATCTTCTGGAGCAGCTCCTCGTCGATCACGTACTCGACCTTGGCCTTTTGGAACAGATACTGCAGATGCTCGGCCGTCACGTGCACGCGCTCGTGCGGCTCGCACTCAAACGCGTCGGCACGCTCGTTGAGCTCGATGGGAATCGCACGGTCGTACACCTTGTCCGTGATGGTAAAGGTGGAGTCGTCGTTGTTGGCCGTGCCAATGAACCACAGGCTGTCGGGGATGGTGAGCTTGCCGTCGTGCAGAGCCTTGGGGTCGGCGGCCCACTGGGTGGGGACCAGATCGAGTACCCACTCGTCGTGGCTGGGCATCTCGAGCACCGACAGGATCTCGGCAAAGTAGTACTCCACGCGGGCGAGGTTCATCTCGTCGAGCACGATCATAGACGGGTCCTGGCGAAGGCCCGCCTCGTACACGGCGCGGAGGAACTCGGTCTCGTTAAAGCGCTTGGAAAACTCGTTAAAGTAGCCGAGCACCTCGGTGCGATCGCGGAAGCTCGGCTGCACCGACACGATGGTCGCGGGGTTGTCCAGATAGCGGCTAAAGCTGTAGGGCAGCGAGGTCTTACCGGTACCCGAGATGCCTTCCAGGATCAGCAGCTTGGAGGCGGCCATGCCGGCCACAAAGCGGCGGATGACCTCGGGTGTGTAGTAGAGCTTCATCTGGCTGCAAGCGAACGCGCGGAAGCTGTCGACAAAGTCCTCCAGCGAGATGGCATCGTCGTAGACCGGGGACTGCCAGTCGCGGTACTTGAGGTCCACAAGGGACAGCTTGGGGAAGCGGTTGGCCTGGGCGATCTCTTTTTCCTCGGCGAGGGTCTTGGCCTCGACGGTGGCCTTGGCCATGGCGGCCGCGGCGTCCTTGACACCCGCGCCGTCGAGCGCGAGCGATGCGTTGCCCGACATGACGGCCGTCGCCGCTGCGCCCTCGCCCGTACCGGCACCCGTGGCGGTGCCTGCAGCGGCGCCCACCACGTTGCCCACCGTGGGCAGATGGTCGTCGGCCAGGGCCGAGGCGCCCACGTACGGAATCTGCTTGGTGCCGCCCATGGCATTGACCTTGAGCGCCAGCAGCTTGTTCTTCTCGTCCATGAGGTCGAGCACCTGCTTGTTCAGGCGACCGATCTCGCGATAGAGCGCCTTGTTGGACGTATCGTCGCGATGCAGGCGGCGGTTGATGCGGTAGCGGTGGACCAGAATGGCCACGATCAGCACGGGGACCGCAATGAGCATGGCAAACAGAATGACCGCGCCGATCTTGCCCACCAGGTCAAACGTGGTGAAGTAGGTCATAAAGATGTTGAAGTACTCAACCCAGCCAAACACCAGCAGGTTAAGGATAGAGCTCACGACGGCAACGACGTTGTAGACGACCTTTGCCAGCAGCTCCCAGGCAAATCCCAGAAACTCACTCACCGTGGGTACCCTCCTGCTTGGTCGCGTTCATCGCCGCCTCGGCCTCGGCCTTTAAACGACGGGCTTCCTCGAGCTTAGCCTCGGCCTGGGCGAGCTGCTCGGCGGCGTTATCGGCCGTGACGGTAGTGTCACCCTTGCCCTCGGCGTCCACGATGGCAGCCGCGGCGGCCAGGCGGTCCTCCTCGGCCATAGCGCGCTTGAGGTTCATGCCCACCACGATGAGGTGATACACCTGGTAGATAAAGAACAGCAGCATGGGCAGCACGATCACAATGAGGAAGCCCATGGAGCTGGACAGGAAGTCCATGACCTTGCCCATCTGCGGCAACGCGAACAGGTATTTGCCCACGATGTCGCCGTCGCTGATGATGTGCGTATCGGCCACGTCGTTGTTGTCGCCCTTGGTGGTAAAGCTGCGCATGCCGTTGACCTCGTCGATGGCGGCGATGCGGTGCGTGTTGAGCGCGTACTCGTTGTCGATGATGGTATGGAACGTCACGATGTCGCCCACCTCGAGCTTGGAGGTGTCGCACTTTTTGATGAAGATGAGGTCGCCCTTGTTAAACGTGGGCGCCATGGAGTCGGACTGCACGGCGAGCGGGGTGAAGCCGGCGATGTCAGAGACGCTGCCGTCCTCGCGCGTGGCGAGCGTGGTAAACGCATACAGGGCCGCCACCAGGATGATGATCCACATGACGACGCTCAGCGCGATGGATGCGACTTTTTTAACAGATTGCATGATGTCCCTTACTACCGTGTCTGTCTAGGTCGTGCGCGGCCCGGCGGCCGCCGTGCATATCTACTGTTCCCCGATGCCCTCAAAGCGCATCGAAACCGAATAGTTAGCTCCCTTTAGCATATTAGTGCAATTTGGGTCCGTTCCCTCGAGCCATATGCAAACGGTTACCGGCTTATCCGTATCTTTTATCAGGTCGAACATATCGCTGGCCGCGGTAGCAGCGCCCGAATCGAGTCCAAAGACGGTGGCCGCGCCGGACGAACCCCCACCCCCGTTGGGGTTGTAGACCCAGGTGTGGCCGTCGGCGGTAAAGCTCATGCGCATGGCGCTGGCCATGCCCTGCGTGTCGGAGCTAAACCGCGTGCCGGACACACTACCGTCACCATCCTGCCCGGTCAGGCGCACGCGCAGGTCCGTACTGCTCATAAAGTGCAGCGTGAACTCCAGGTAGGCGCCGGTGGCGGGATCGGCGGTGGAGCCGTCCTCAAAGGTAAAGGTCTGGTAATCGCTCGTGGTGACGGGCTTGAGCTTGGACGCATCGATGTCCACGCCCTTTTCGCTGGCGATACGTGCCGAGATCCGGTCAAAGCCCAGACTGTGCACGTATTCGTCGAAGGTAGCGTGCTCGTCCAGGTCAAAGCGCAGCGAGCCGTCGGCGTTGGCGTCGATCATGAGCATGCGGGTCTTGGCACTATCGGCGATTGAGAACCAGGCGAACGTTGCCATGGCTATCGCCACCAGCGCAAACAGCACCAGCACCACGGTGGTGGTGAGCTTGCGGCGCAGGTCGGTATCGGCGGGGGCGGGGGCGCTGGCGGGCCGGGGTGCGCCGACGGTGGCTGAGCGGCGGTCGCCGGTGGTCGGTCGGCGATCGTCTGGCGTAACACGTGCCATTATGCCTCACCGTCCAAGGTCGCAAAAAGCGCCAGGTGCAAGGTGCCCGGGTCTTGATGCAGGTAGTCGGCGCTATCGGGGTCGGTGCCCTCGATGTAGTAATAGATGTCGAGGCGATAGGTCTGGCCCAGCGCCAGCGTGGCGAGCGAGTTTTGCGGGCGCTCGGCCGTCTCGCCGGCGTCCAGGGTAAAGGCGGCCGGGTCCTGCGTCACGTTGGCACCGCAGGCGAGCTGGCCGTTTTGCCAGCCCAGCAGCATGCCATCGGCGTAGCCCGCCAGGCCCGCAGGCGCGGTCGTGGGATGCTCGCCGCGATGGCCGCTATCGGAACTGTCGAGCTCAAAGATGTTGGTTGCAAGCACCTGGTTGCCGCTCGAGACTTTAATGCCCACGCGGGCTGCGCGCAGCAGCTCGGCGTCGGTACCCTGCGGGACCAGCGATTCGGCCAGATACAGGTTGACCTTACCCTTTACTTTGCTGGCTCCCGTTCCGGTAATGCTGGGGCGCAGGTCGATCCAGCCGTGGTAGAACGCGGATCCGTTGTCTTTTGCCTGCTCAAACACCGTGGCATCGCCGGCCGAGTTGTTTTGCGCGCAGGCAGCAAAACCGTTGAGGTCAAAGGTCGAGACCGGGTAGAGCGTCACGGCACCATTTACGCTGGAAGTCAGGGAAACGTCGCCCTGCTGCGACCAGCTGCCGAGATCGGCATCGCCGAGCTCCAGTACCAGCTTGGATGTGTCGCTGTGCACGCTCACCGAGTTGGTATTGACCTTCATGTTGCTCGTGAACCACGCGTAGGTGGCGGCGCCCAAAGTGGCGGCGAGCGCCACCATAACGAGTGCAATGTAAGCACGCGCGCGGCGGGTGTGGTGGCGGGCAGCGCCCTCGAGATGTGAGCGCTCGGCAGCTGCGCTGGAGGGGCCCGCGGGGCTCTCACTCTGGATTTTGGCCTCGCAGCTATCTGCTGGCATGTGCTTCTGATCTTCCATATCGCTCGCCCCCTTATGCCTTGGCCGCGGCAAAAGCAAGCTGCAGCACCACATCGCGGGCCTGAGCCTCGTCGATGCAATTGGCGTCGCAGCCTTCCATGTACACAACGTAGCGAACGCTTGCCACTTCGTTGGCGGCTAGCGTACAGACGGGCGTGGCGCCTGCGCGCGCCGCGGGCGTGTCGCCGGTGCCGTCCATGCTGTAGGCGCTTATGGCGCGCGCGGGATCGGCGGTGTAGGCCCAGCCCGAGGCGCCAGCTGCCACGACCACGCCGTCTTGCGCGGTGGTGCGCCTACTGGTGGCGCCCGCGGTATTGCCCAGATCGTCGCAGGTAAAGATATGCGTTTGCGTGCCCGACTGGGTTGCAATTACCAGGCCCAGGCGCAGCGCGGCCAGCAACTGCGGATCGCTCGTCACGCCCATCTGGCCCTGATACAGGTACACGTTGAGTGCGCTATCGCTGCCCTTAAGGTACAGCGTGCCCGAAAGGGCGTAGTCGTCCAGCTGCGCGGTGCAGTCGGCGTAGTCGGTCGTGATGCCCGCGGCGTTTTGGAACGTGCCGCGCCAAAAGCGGGAAAGGTCTGCCGTCGAGATGGGATAGAGTGTCTTGTCGGCAGCGGCAAGCGTTGCCGTCGTGTCCCAGGGTCCGTTGGCCGAAAGGCCAATCTGCAGGTCGGAGCTCTCGTCGCTTACCGTGTGCGCCACGGGCGTCACGTTGGTGAAGCGCGAGTTGCTAAACCAGGCGTAGGTGGCGGCGCTCAAGGCGGTTACCAGCACCAACATCCATGCGGCCGCGGCAACCATGCGACGGCGCGAGCTCAGGATGTCTTTGATGTTCGACGCACTCATGTCCAGCCCCCTTACGAACGCTTGCCGGCAAAGCGCAACGCCAGCGATTGCAGGCTGGTGGCGGCCAGGTTGTTGGTGCAGTCGGGGTCGCAGCCTTCCAGCCACACGTACACATCCACGCGCACAGGCGTGCTGCGGTTGGCGCCCTTGGCGGCAGCGGGCAGGCTGCAGATCTTGGTCGTGGCCTCCTTGAGGCTCACGACGCCGGTGTCTTCGTTGTAGTCGCAGAAGTTTGCACTGGTCAGCTGGTCAAAGTGGACCGTTGTGCCATCGGAGCGAGTGCTGTCGAGCACCAGGTGATTCTGCTCGCTCTCGCCGGCATCCTTGCCGTCGAGTGTGTTGTAGCGCGCCTGGGGATTGCGCTCGCTCGAGACCTCAAAGATGTACTGGCCAGTTACGGTGTCACTCTTGCCTGGGGCATAGGCTACCAGCCCCACGCGCAGCGCGGTGGAGATGGGGTTTGCCGGGTCCTGTTCGGTAAAGTCGATACCCGACAGGTACACGTCGGTCGCGGCCGAGTTGGTGGCCAGGTACAGGGAAGTCTTGTAGTAGTCGGAATGCTCGGCCGCGCCAAACATGCTGGCAAAGAGCGAGTCCTGGGTGGTTCCGCCGGTAAAGCCCGTAACCTTTTGGAAGCCGTTGAGCACGTTGTCGGTCGAGACGGGATCGAGCAGGCCCGCAAAGCTCAAACCGGCGTTGGTCTTGTACTCGCCATCGTATTCGTTGGAGATGAGGAAGGTCACGCCCGTGCCCGCGGCCATCTTGACGTCGGTGATATGGCGGTTGGCGTTGTAGATGTACCAGGCATACGTTACGGCTCCGGCAGCAGCAAGGGCCACCAGCAACGTGGCGAGCATGCGATTGAACTGTTTTCGCAGCGAGCGTGCGTCCGACATGTCCCTCCCCCAGATGCCGCATCGTAAACTACCTGGACACCATTTGCCCATAATGGAAATATTTTACGCGAATGTGCAGCTCATCGGGGGTACAAACGCGACTTTTCGCGTCCTGCTCACGCCGGATCGGGGGCCGATAGGGTCGCAAGTTGCCGCTTTTTAAAAAATAGTTCTTGCCAGCGGGTGGGAGCTCCGTTATATTATTTCCTGCGCACTCGCGCACCCTTGATCGGGCGTTTAGCTCAGGGGGAGAGCGCTTCCCTGACACGGAAGAGGTCAGAAGTTCAAATCTTCTAACGCCCACCAAATGTTCGCAGCTCAGAGGCTTCGCCTCTGAGCTGTTTTGTTTTGCGCCGCCAAGCCAAAAGGGCGCCGCGGCACCCAAAGCCACCTCAACAGCGCCAGCGACCACACCAAGCGAGCCCAAAGTGGTCTCGACAACACCGGAGGCCACCCCAGCCAAGCCCAAAGTCGCCCAGATAACCCCAGCGAGCGCCCCGATCAGGCCAGAATGGGCCACGCAGCCATATCAGGGCGACCCCCGCAAATCGAAAGTGAATGGTTTCCCGCGAAGTGAACGAGCCAAAATGAACCCTCGGAGCATCGACACTTTTGGCGGCTCATTTCCTACGGTTTTGTCGTTAGAATCCTGCGGTTTTGGCGCCAAAAAGTGTGGATGCTTCGGGGGTCCAAAAACACTCGTTCACTTCACGGGAAACCATTCACCTTCAATACGGCGGCACCCCCTCCGCCGCCAAAGGCCCACTTACCAATGCTGATGCGCCTCAATAACGGTCTGCCAGAGCTTAAATCGCTTTGTCTCGACGCGCGTCCGCGCCAAATATCGCGCTTCCTCAGTCATGGGCTTGTAAAATATGGGCCGCTTGCGACGATGCAGCTTCCGTCGGATGCGTTCGCACAGGCGAACGAGCTTGTCGTAGTCGTTTGCCTGGTCTGTCGTCACCGTAAAGTACGCGACCCCATTGAGCATCTGCAGCTCGTTGCGGCGTTCGGCATCCTTGTGGATCTTCTCGCTTCCATCATGGATGGCGTCGCTGTCGTAGTCGACCAGCGCGGTAAGCACTTCGGGCAGCAAGCCTGCCCTTACTTTATCCAGGCCCACCTCTGCTTTCGCCGTTAGCGTTATGTCGGGCGTGCGCTCCAACACGCGCAGTTTGCGGTTGCGCCCATCGTTGTAACCGTCGCGGATAAAGTATTTCTTGTTCAGCTCGGCCTTGCCCAGCGCAAGCCCACCGCAATGTGCAGGCAACGACATAAACATGCAAAGCCCCGACTCCCTTGGAGACCGCGAGCCCTCCACCACATACGGAAGCAACGCCTTCGCCTTGGCGGCGCCTCTCACCTTTGACGCCCGGTCAAGGTACGCCGCAATGAGCTCCTTCGTCGTGAGCCTGCCGTCGCGCATGCCCCCATCCCTACTTGTCACCCCACCGGGCGCAAGGTTATCCAGTCGGTAGTTCGATGTCATGGCGTAGCCGGCATAGATGGCCTCAGCCGCATCGCCATCATGCGCGGCCTGCAAAAACGCCAGCTCGGGAGAGCACACGTACGCATCCAGGTCGCCCATCCAGTGGCCCAGCGAGATAAACGAACCTGCCGGGAGCTCGTTGGTGCATAGATGCGTCGCGACGTGCTTGGTCCGCCGGCGGTCGGCGCGCGTCGGCACCATCAGATCCAGCACGTCAATCCCCAGGTCGTAGCGATAGATAACCTCCTGCGCTTCTTGATCCGAGAGCGCACAGGCGCCCGCGATCGAAACGACCTCTGGTTCCGAATCCCCAAAGCGCGGGTTCGGGATGTGCGCCAAGAGCGCCAGCGCGGCGTTATGTGAAACGACAAAGTACCCCATGGCGCGAAGATAGCACGCGCGTCGACGGCGACTCGCGACCCTGGCGAGTTTTCGGCAAACGACCAGCAGTTTTTTGCCGCGGCGCAACCAAAGTGTTCATTCGTCGACGTCTAAATGCAAATCCGTCAAGCTTTTGGCAAGGTTGCCGCTCAACTGACCAAAAGCTGACCATTTGCTCGCCCATTTGCTTGACGGCACGCCCTCGCCAAAATGCTCCGCGACTTCTCGGACGGTCGAAATGCTCGTTTAGCGACCACGCACCCGCCGCTGGGGTATCCTTGGAACACATGCACCGCAAGCCGCACTAAGGAGCCGCCATGCGCACCGAGCTCGATGTTCCCTTTTCGCACAAAGACGAGGCCAAGGCCCTGGGCGCCAAGTGGGACCGGGTCAAGAAGATCTGGTACGTGCCCGATGGCGTCAACCCCGAGCCCTTTGCCGCGTGGCTGCCCGGCGTGGATCGCTCCGACCCCAGCGCGCCCTACATCTACCTGGTGCTGGGCAAGCGCGAATGCTGGAAGTGCCATGAGCAGACGACGGTCGCGGCCTTTGGCATTCCGTATCGGGTGGCCGAGGACTCGGGTAGCAAGGCTGCGCCCAGCGCTGCGCCCGCCATGGACGACGCGGGGCACATCGCGATCGACACCGCCCGCGCCAACGCCATAGCCATCGTCCCCGCGCTGGGCTGCGTGCCGGCCGAGATCCGCGACTACCTGCGCGAGCGCTGCGGCTACAAGCCCGTAACGTCGCACACCACCAAGACCGTATCGCTCGCCAGCACCTGCACCGCCTGCGGCGCGCTGCAAGGCAGCCATTACCTGTTCGAGGAGCCCACGTCGCCGTTTGCACTCACGGCCATCAACAAGCTGCCCGCGCTGGAGTTCGTGCGCGTGGAAGTCGCTGGCGTCTATGGCATCCCCACCAGCCAAGGCGACTTTGATCAGGCGCTCTTCACTTGGGCACGCGACCACCACACCCAGTTCCATAAGACCCTGTTCGAGGGGATCTACCTGTAGGGCAAAGCTCGAAAATCGAGTCCAGATTTCCTCGAAAATCGAGTATGATTATCCTCGAAAATCGAGTGTGAAAATCCTCGAAAATCGAGTATGCGCAGGTAGTGAGGTTTATCAAATCATGATTTCTTATGGTTCGGAGCAGCCCAAATCCTACCGTCCTCGCCTTTTGGACGAACGGTTGCAAACTCTGCTCCAGATATTTGGGGCTGTCGAGATTCGGGGCACCAAATGGTGTGGCAAATCATGGACAGCGCTTGCATTCGGCGAGAGTGTCATCCATCTTGACGACCCAAACGTAAAGTCGCTGGTCGAAGCCGATCCTTCGCTCGCCCTTCAGGGCAATAAGCCGCATGTCATCGACGAATGGCAGGAGACCCCCGCAACATGGGACGCCACACGCCGCGCCGTAGATGCATCCGGCGGCGAAAAGGGCCTCTATATCCTCACTGGATCATCAACGCCAGCAAAAAACTCTGTTACCCACAGCGGTGCCGGTCGCATAGCGCGTCTCGACATGAGCACCATGACGCTTTGGGAACGCGGACTTTCAACGGGGTCCGTTTCGCTGAAAAACCTATTCGATGGATCATTCGAACCTTCCGCCTATACAGGATCGCTCCCGATGTTGGCCGACGCAATTTGTTGCGGGGGATGGCCGGCGCTTGTCGGAGCGAGCCCCCAGATGGCCGCAGAGGTCGTTAACCAGTATCTCGATGCCATGTACGAAGTCAGCGTTCCGCAAAAAGGAGGCGTGGGGTCTACGGCGCGACACATCGTGTCCTCGCTCGCGCGCAACGTTGCGACATCTGCCACGCTCAACACCATTGCGGCAGACGCCTCGTTGGGCGACAGCGATGCCCAGCCGGCAACTTCAACCGTGGCGTTTTACCTCGACATGTTGAAGAGCATGTATGCGATCGTAAATCTGCCCGGTTGGGATGCGCCCGTCCGCGCCAAGTCTCGCCTGCGTACCAAGCCAAAACGTTATTTCGTCGACCCCTCCATTCCCGCAGCCGCACTCGGAATGAACCCCGAGAGGCTCCTTGCAGACGGCCAAACATTTGGCCTGCTCTTTGAGTCTCTGTGCATTCACGATCTGAGCGTCTACACCTCGTGCCTGCCCGGCTCGTATCCGGGCTCACTCCACTACTATGGCGACTCCGACGGGCTTGAAGTCGATGCCATCATCGAGCTGAACGATGGCCGCTGGGCGGCGATAGAAATCAAGCTCGGCGAATCCAAGGTAAGCGACGGAATCTGCAACATCGAACGCCTGCGCCGCAAGGTCGCTCTGAACCCTGCCGCACGCAACCCTCAGCCAGAGTTCTGCGCCGTCGTTACCGCGACCTCGCCCTTCTGCCGCTACGATGCCGAACACGACGTCTACGTGTTCCCCATCGGAGCGTTGCGGGCGTAGGGTGGGCAATTCGAAAATACCGAAGGCCCACCTATCAGTACTTTTGAAGTTTTAAGTCCGAAGGACTTGGCTGCCGAGCAACTGTCTCGAAGGCTACAGCCCCAGGATGTGCTCCAGATAGCCCTTGTTGAACCAGAACGATTGTCTGGTCATCCAGCGGCCATCGGGTAGCTCGTAGGCGTTCCTCGCAATGTCGCCGATTTCGGTTCCATCTGCGAACTTATACGCAGCTTTCGACGTATGTGGGCGAACGTGGACGATCGGGTTATCCGCCATACCAGGCAGATTGTTAGTCACTTTGAGCTTTCCGTTCGCATCCCTATACGGGTTGAGCTCAACGCCCTTACGAATTACCTTTCGTGTCTCGTCCCAGCAAGCCTTTGCGGGGCCTTCGATTTCGTTTGCCGGCATTGCCCAGAATAGGCAGCGGTCAAGGCGCCACTCCCCCTCGTGGTCCTCACGGAACACGACAAAGAAGAAACGGTTGGTCTCAAGGCGCGCACGGAAGGAAGACGTTTCCCAATCCTCGTTGATTAGCTGCTTAAACTCAAACGGAGGGAAGGACATTGCCTGCTCGATGTGCCCTCTCTTATTAACGCGACAAGCACGGACGTTAATCCCGGCCTTAACGAACTCCTCGGCAGCGTTGCTTTTAATACCGAGCATTCGATAAACGAGTGTCGTCCATTGCGCTTTGTTGCCCGTATACTCCAGGCCGTACTGCTCCGCAATCTGGCGATCGGTTTCGCCATAGTGTCGCTCGATAAGTCCAGTTACATAACTTTCGAAATCAACGGACTCGTCGCCAGCCTGGACGATACTCTCGCCAACGCGCGGGGCACCAAGAACATAGGTGTGGAGTACGTAGTCCATATACGAGCGCTTGAGTGAAAAAGCACGACGCTTTGCGCGACGACGTTCAATCTCACCCGTATCGGTATTGAAATACTCGTAATACTGGTCAACCCACATCGTCGCTTCGGTCGCACCCTTTGTGCAGGCGCCCAAGTAGGTGGTCATGCCCTCCGATAGCTCGTCCGCTCGACCATCCTGAATGTACGAAATGATCTTCTCGTAGTCAGCGCGAATGATCTTCATGTCCTCTTCGGGCAGACGAACCATGACCGCGCGCTCAATGCGCTGGTCGTATTTATCGATGGAACGATCGCGGCCGTAGTAAATCAGCAGGATATTGCTGAGCTTGGTCTTGAGATGCGAACTGTCGTAGTCGAGCGAAACGGGACGGTCGTAGGGAATCATCGTCAGAACGAGGCGCTCGCCGGCAGATTTACGACCGTCTTTGAGCACGTCAAAACACGTTGCCTTGAGCTCGACGCCAGCCTCGGGAAAGTCCGGCCGATCATCGCTGTTGGCCTTATAGCCAAAGTAACGCTCCTCGATCAGGGTTCCCATGCCACCCTTGTACTTCTTGGACCCAAAGTCCTTGGGCGCACTCTCCCCCTCCGGTGCAATGCCAAGCTCGAGAATATCGCGAAACGTCATCCCGTCGAGATTGGCAGCATACCGCTCAATACTTGAGGGGTCAGAAAAATCAGTATCGTCAAGCATGCGCTTGAAATCGAGGCGCTTCTTGGACATGGCGTACCTCCGAAAATCGCAGTTAGCCCCATGGTAGCCCATGACGTGCGCACATACTGCAATAATGAACGTTATCTGAGAGTGCTAAAATCAAGGGTTGATCTTTTTTGCCAGATCGGTTATCGTAGTTTGGTTTATAAACGTTCGTTATATCGATTGGAATAGCATGTCAGAGGTCAAGATTGCCGAGCTGTTTGCCGGTGTCGGCGGATTCCGTTTAGGCCTCGAAGGCTATGCCGACCCCCGTTATCCGGATTTCTACATGAAGCCCGCCGGCCCGTTCCGTACCATTTGGGCCAACCAGTGGGAGCCGCCCGGAACCAAGGCGCGTCAGTTCGCAGCCCGTTGCTATATGGATCGCTTTGGCGAGGACTCTGTTGTCAACGAAGACATCAATAAAGTGCTTGAGCAGGCCGAGGCCGGCGAGATTGAAATCCCTGATGTGCAGATGGTCGTTGGCGGCTTCCCTTGTCAGGATTACTCCGTCGCACGTCCGCTTAATCAGGCACACGGCATCGAGGGCAAGAAAGGTGTCCTTTGGTGGGACATCTATCACTTCCTCGAGATGAAGAAGCCCCGCTTCGGGCTCTTTGAGAATGTTGACCGCCTGCTCAAGTCGCCCGCGTCTCAGCGCGGTCGCGATTTCGCCATCATCTTGAGCTGCCTCGCCGACCTCGATTACACCGTCGAATGGCGCGTGGTCAACTCCGCGGAATACGGTTTCCCCCAGCGTCGCAAGCGCGTTTACATCTTCTGCGAGAAGAACGCCGGCAAGGTTGATCTTGTCGACCGCATGCACAACGGTGTCATGGCCAAGGCCTTCCCCGCCATCTATCCCGACGAAATTGCCGAGCTCGACGTCCTGCCCGACCCTTATGAGAACTCAACTCGTTTTGGCGTTGGACAGAAGACTTCCCAGTTCAAGAATGCCGGTGTCATGCAAGGCTGCCACGTTTTGACCTGCGACTTCGCTGAGGACTATCACGGCCAGCGCTGCGTGCTTGGCGATGTGCTTGTCGACGAGGCGAATGTTCCGGAGCAGTTCTACATCTCTGACGAAAAGCTCCCCGACTGGCGCTACCTTAAGGGCAGCAAGCGCGAAGAGCGCACCAACAAAAAGACGGGCTTTACGTACACGTATTCCGAGGGTGCCATGAGCTTCCCGGATGCTACCGATAAACCGAGTCGCACCATCCTCACGGGCGAAGGCGGCACGGGCGCCAGCCGTTTTAAGCATGTCATTGAGTGCCCCGACGGCCGTTTCCGCCGCCTTGTTCCCGACGAGCTCGATCAGCTCCAAGGATTCCCGAAAGGCTGGACCAATACCGGCATGACCGATGGACATCGAGCCTTCTGCATGGGCAACGCGCTTGTCACCGGCGTGCCTCACCGTATTGGTGAAGCCATGGTTGAGGTGTACGGGCTGTAGTCGAACCACTATTGGCACAAACAAGACGAGGGCCAGTTCGATTCTGAACTGGCCCTCGTCTTTTATCAAAGTTGCTAGCAGCGTTTACACTACTTTGAATCGGCTACGATGCCGACCAAGCTGACCGTTACGTCAAAGGTCGGGCTTCCTTCTCCCACATCGAGGCCAGACATATTCTGACAATCGCTGTCGGTGCCTTCCATCCAAACGACAACTTTCATGTTCGTTCCGCTGTAATTGACGCTCGAAGCGACCTTTTGCGCGTTGCCGTTCGGCTTAATGTAGGCTTCGCCCGCTTTCGCGGCACCCCAGTTATCGCCGTTTTGATCAAGCGAATCGGTGCCAGAAAGGTGTAAATACGTAGGAGCAACAACCTTGTTTAGAGATTCGGAGTCGACACACGACCAACCTGCAACGGTAGCCACGTCGTTGCCCGTATCGGTTGTCGAGGGAGCAGTTGGCGCATAGACAACGCGCAACACATCGTTGATCACAATGCCCACGCGCAGGCTGCCTTTGATTTTATCGAACCATTCCTGCGTGCTGCCATGCTGCGTAATCGTAATGGGTGAGCCGTTGCTCGCGTCCAAATACACGTCGGCAACGCCCGTGTTCGCCACGGTATACAGCGTGTAATTCGCAGCGGTGAATGCATAGTAATCGTTGCCCTGAATGGTGTACTTACCGGGAGCCTCACCCGAAATGGATGTGTCGACTTTTTGATAGGTGCTCACATTAACACCCTGCCAGCCTTGGGGAACGTACCAGTTTTTGGCATCGTTCGTCGATGACGGGCTAATCTCGTGACCGGTTGCAGAAGCAACCGTGGAGGTATCGGAGCCGTGGTCGGGTGTGTCACCCTCAACGATTTGGAGTACCATGCCATTCGCTTGAGCGGAAATGGTGCTGGTAGTCGCATGAACTCTACTATTCGTGACAAACCATGCGTAGGTAGTTGCAGAAAGCGCCACCGCCGAGACGACGACGGTTAGCGCCGCTCCAATAAGCTGAATCTTGAGTTTCTTTACCGGATCGCGCATATCCGTCGCCTCCCTCCGTTAAGAAAAGGCTCTGTTAGACCAAGGTTGACATAAAAACGATGTCACCGCGAGGCGGTACCCT
>UQMY01000014.1 GCA_900542325.1 uncultured Collinsella sp.
AGACTCAATTTTTTCTTTTCCCGCAAATGTCCCACAATACCGACTACGATACAGCCGGCAATGATAATGCTATAATCTGCCAGGTCCAGTCCCATGCGAAGCAGGGTTCCGTCCCAGAGCCTTTCCGGTGCAAATCCCCGGAAAATGCTTGCAAACATGGAAAAGCCCGCCGTCAGCGTATTGGCACGGAAGAAAAGTTCTCCGGTAAAAATAATGATCCAGGTCTTTGCAATCCGCAGGACATTCCACCAGCCGGTTGTCTCGCTTGTACCGGTCTTAGCATAAAACTTCTCCTTGAGCGGTTCACATGCCACTTCCAGCAAGAGGATGACAAAATAATACATACCATAAAAGATATAGTTCCATTGCGGTCCGTGCCAAAGTCCGTTAAAAAGCCAGACCGGGAAAAGAGCGATGACAGACCCCACCAGTTTTGTCATATATTTTCCCACATGTTTTTTTCCAAATTTATTCCATTTTCGCATGAATGGTGAAACAGACACCGCATAAAAGACATAGGTCTTAAACCATGCGCCCAGTGTCATATGCCACCTGCGCCAAAACTCTGCCGCGCTCTTGGAGGCAAAGGGCTGGTTGAAATTCTCCGGCAGTCTCACACCAAACATCTGTCCGCTTCCGATCACGATATCCATACAGCCGGAAAACTCCATATACAACTGCACGGCATAGGAAACGGCTGCCACGATCACGATGGCACCGCTGTAGTTCTCATAGTGGTCAAAGACCTCTGTTACCAGATAATAAAGGCGATCTGCAATGATCATCTTTTTAAAAAGTCCCCAGAGGATACGGATAGATCCCTGCGCCAGATTTTCGGATTTCAGGCTTTCTCCACTCCACAGTGCATCCGCTGTCTGGGAATACATGGCAATGGGTCCTTCCATGATCTGCGGGAAAAAGCCTAGGAAAAGTGCCACTTTCCCAAGATGTCGTTCTGCCGGGATCTTGCCCCAGTAGACATCCGCCATATAGCCGATCGCCTGCAAGGTGTAAAAAGAAATACCGATGGGAACGGCTATTTTTTTCGTCTCCAGTGCCATGCCTGACTTACCCACTGCCGTCAGCAGACCATTGACATTTTCTACAAAGAAATTTGCATACTTTAAATAGCCCAAGACAGCCAGCAGGACAAAGACACCGAAAAATAAAATCCACTTTTGTTTTTTCTTATCTCCGTCCTCTTTGACCCGTTCCAGCCAAAGTCCGATATAATGCGTAAACATGGACGTTGCCATCAACACCAATACCAGACTTTTGCTGAAAGACCAAAAGAATGCATATCCTGCCAGAAGCAGGACACACCAGCGTCTCTTTTGTGGCACGATCTGATAAGCGATCAGCACCAGTGGCAAAAAGAGAAAGAGATAGGTCACTTCATGGTAAGCCATCTTAGTTCTCCTGCAATCTCTTTACCATAGCATAAATGGCTTGCACAGAATTGAAATTCTGCGGGATGATCTCGGATGCTTCGATCTCAATATCAAAAGTCTCGTCCAATTCTGCCACAAGGGAGATCACGCCAAAGGAATCTAAGATGCGATTATCGATCAATCCCTCCTCATGTTCCCAATCAATGCTGTCATCCACGTCATTTAAGATAGTAAGTAATTCTTCCATTTTTATTTCTCCTCTTATTCTGTATTTTATGAGTTCCAAACATAAGTCTCGCGTCTTGCCCGGACTTGCGTAAAACCACCGACCGGATCGTAGAGAACGACCGCCGGAAGCACATGACTTAAGAAAAGTGCCATCCCTTCCGTGACTGCATAGGCTCCGGTATTCTCAAAGATGATGGTCGAGCCGACCCGCAGATCATCAATCTTGATATTCTGCACCAGGATATCATTTCCCGTGCAGAGTTCGCCGCAGATCGTCCAGTTTTGATAGATTCCTCTGGCTCCCTGCGGACGGATGGTCAGTTTGGGCTGATACATGCCCCGAATCTGTCCGTCATAATTGACCTGATGCATACCGCCATCGATAATGCAGTAATTCTGGTCACCGCTTCGCTTGGTATCCTTGACCGTCGTAATATAATAGCCACAATCCGCCACAAAGGCACGTCCCATTTCTAAAGTAACCTTGCCCTGCCACTGCATTTTTGCCAAGGCATCCGCAATGGCTTCCAAAGTCTCAAAACGCTCATCCGCCTGTCTGGCAAAATAAGGTACTGCCAGCCCCGGTCCGAGTGCATGGTCGGAGCGGCGCCCTCGGGGATCTTGGGCAGCAGCTCGTCGAGCATCCTCACCTGCTGGGCCATGTCGGTCGTGGTCGATATGTCGCTCACCACGATCTCCTTGGTGCAGAAGTCCAGCGTCGGGGCCCAGTAGGCCTTGCCGCCCGCCACCTTGAACTCGGTGACGTCCGTTCACCAGCTTCCGCCACGGGGCCCCGGCGTCGAAATCCCTCGCGATCACGTTCTCGAACGTCCTGCCGACGACGCCCCTGTACGAGTTGTACCCGTGGTAGGCCGTCTCGCGTCTGATGCCGCAGCGGATCCCCATCTCGCGCATCATCTTGAGCACGGTCTTGTCGGCTATCACGGCACCCTCTTCCGCCCTGAGGCACATCGCTATCTGCCGGTGCCCGCAGCCGTTGGCGGTGCGCGAGAAGATCTCGGCGGCCACCGGCGGCCTTCTGCTCGTATGTGTACCTGCCCCGCTTTCCGTCCATGCGCAGCAGCACCTCGCTCCCGAACGCGCGGTATATCTCCTGCCAACTTCTCAAGGCTTCCGCGGGAAGCGAAAGGGCAATCGCGGCGGATTTATACCCGTGCCCGAGCTCGAAGAGCCCTATGGCCGCCTTCCTGGCCTCGACATCATGCTTCACTCTCAAGTCAACGCGCATAAAGAAAGCCTCCCATTTCTCATGTCCAAGAAATGGGAGGCAGTTCATTTAAAGCCATGGCTGGCCATTATTTATTTATCGTTCCACCTCTTCTTGCGGTTGTATTCGAGCAGCAAGCCCAAAGAAGTCAAAGCAGATCCGACAACTGCCAGCGGAAGAACCGGCAGCAGTCTCTCCCCTGTCGAAGCCAGAGCACCCGGCTCGGTGGTCTTGGTCTGGGAGGCGGGGTCGGCCTTGGTCTCGCCGCCGTTCTCGTCGAAGGTCACGGTGACGTCGCGGGGCACCCACTTCCACTGGGCGTAGACGGTCGTGGACTTGGAGACCTCGGTCTTGTCGGTGAACTGATCGCCCGACCCGTCCCTCTCGGTGTTCCAGCCGTCGAACGCCCAGCCCTTGCGGGTCGGGGCGGTCTTGGGCAGCGCGAAGGTGTAACTGTCCTTATCTGCAGTCTTATCTTGCAAAAACTTTTGAGGATAAGCAGGATCGTATGCGCCATTATCATCAAAAGTCAGCGATAACTTTGCTGCGACCTGCCACATGTGAAAATCATCAGTACTGTCGGCATCCCTGGCGCGCTTAAGGTAACAGCCCTCACCAACCGCATCCTCGTTGCCAAGAATAAAAGTGCTTTGCTTAGGTGCATCACCACTAGCTTTGGAGAGTACGTAGTTATCTCCGAGTGACGGCAGTTTCAAATTCTGCCAATTGTTCGGATCCACCGTATTAACAGTAGTCTTCCCTGACGATTCCCCTTTTACAATAAGGGGTATGTCGCCGCCATCATCCGTGCCATCATAGTTATTAGTGACAGCTGGCAGTCTAATTTCAGCGTCATCGCCACGGTAATTTCCTTGGAATAATGCGGGTGCCATTAAGGCAAGTGTGCCCTTATTAATAACGGCACCTTTCAAATTACTTGAACCGTGATCGATGAGAATGCCCTTACTGCCAATAGAGGTGGTTCCCTTAACGAAAATATCGTTATAGTTTTTCGCAGTATTGTATTGTTGCTCCCAAGTACCATTGATATCGACATAACCATATACGTAGGCTTGAGAGCCAGCTGTCGTCAAAACGCTGCCCTCATCTACCCGAAGGCCATTGTCTTCAATTAATTCATAGCTAGAAGCATTGTTGCAACCAAATTTGGTCGTTACATTTGTATTCGATTGACCAGTAATAGCGATCTTATTTACAGAAGAAATCGTACCGGCCGTAATTTCGGAGTTATCAGTAACATTCAATGCAGATGCGTACTTAATATAAGGAATCTCAGCCACAGTCCCTGCAATATTGATTGTGGGAGAAGAAGACCCCTTGGGAAGCCCATAGTACACACCCGTAACGCCCGTAGCTATTTCCGGTCGTCCAGCAATATTAATGAAGGAACCGTCAGAAATCGATACATTCTTGTTCGAAGTCAACGAAACGTAGCCAACACTGCCGCTATTCAGACTGATAGATAGCTTTCCTCTAGCCTTTACGCTCGATCCCTCATCCGACGAATTGGTCAGGTCGTTCTCGCAGAAAACATACCCATGAGAATCGCCCGCTTCATCCCTCAGCTCAACACCAGAAGCGTTCACGGCGATATCACCGTTTACAGCACTCCACTCTGCTCCATAAATAGAGCCAACATGGGAGCCGTGGACATTAACGGTAATAGATCCGCCAACGTTCGCTTTCTTCGAACCTTCAATAAAAGGGACATCATTGGGTATCGATCCACCTTTATCCCAGCCCCAAACATTCTCGTAAGCATCGATAACGACATCGCCATCAACCTCATAAACTCCATCTGGGATCATTTGTCCTGCGCCAATTATTGGCCAATTGCTATTAAGACGAAGCGTTTTGTCGGTGTTTTCATAAGTACTGCTGCCCGCAATAATATGAATGTTGCCTTTAATAGGCGCAGGGTCACCAAAATGACCGCAAATTTCATTTACCCGACCCGAGCGAACATCAAGCGTCACGTTGCCGCGCATCTCGCAACCGTAAGTGCCTTCGATAGCAGGAGAAACTTCGGAGTTGGCATTGTCGTAAACAAGCGTGGCGTTAACACCTACATAAACAGCAGGAAAGCCGTTTCCATCGCCGCTCGACCCATCGCCGCGCATGCAACCGGGATTAACGTGATTACCGCTAGCCATGCGAAGGTTACCGCTGATCTCAAGATAGGTGTCATGCTCGACGGACCCTTGATATGAACCACCGATGACGTCATGAAGGCCAGCGCCACTACCAGGATTGATATATCCAGACGCGGCTATCACCACATGTGTGTGATCGACAGTCGACCTATAGCCACCGCCATAAAGTGTTTCAAAGAGGTTGAGCTCGCAGTTACGAGTGAAAACGGTATCGAAACCATTGCAATAGAATTTTCCTGAACCAACCACTTCGACGTTGTCAAAAGTACAAGATCCGGAAAGCATGGCACGGTTGGAGAAGTGCAAGGTTGCGCGATTATCACCGTCACTCGTCACGGTAATCTTCTTGTTAGCAACGCCGAAAGTCGAAACGTAATCTTGGGTCGGCACCACAAAAGACGAGCCGCCTTTTAGGACAAGTCTGATCTCCGATAAATTATCGGAGGCGATTTTATTCAGCGCATCCTCAAATGTTGATTGATCATTAACTTGATAAACACCAGATTCTGCTGCATCAGAATTCGATTCATCAGATGTTTCATTCACATTCACATCGTTTGACTGCTTATCCGAGACATCAGATTCAGGTTTTTGATCATCACTTGAAACCGTATTGTCGTTAGACGAAGCCTCGACCGCCCCCCCCCCTTGACCCAGAATCACTATCAGCAGATTCATTAGACAGATTCTCCGAAGTCGTGTTTTGCTGAGGGTCATTATTCACTATTACGTCAGCAAATACGCTCGTAGGAATCGTATTAAACACGAACAAAAAAGAGACGAGCCAAACGAGAGCTCGCCTGCAACGTGGCAATCTCACAAACCGCCCTTTCTACTCAACTGACATGAACCGGTAAAGGGCGACAAAATACCCAGAGGCAAAGGCATATATTTCACTCTTACTGAATGTACTGTCTGGCACATTGGTTTTAGTTTAATACCAGTGTTTTGTCTGACAAGAGAACGCGTTTATTGCCATGAAATAGAAACGACCAAAAATTAGTGTCACGACCAGCCAGAATTGATCGATGTGCATTAATTTCCTAAGACCTAATGAACAAACAATGAACAAACTCCACACCATAGCCATGGGGAAACTAGGAATTCGCCCGGAGAAGACGTTGAGCTTTTAGTTAAATGGTTAAAACGTTTCAGTTTATTGAAGCGTTTTAGTGTGCCTTTTAGAGGAATCTGACCGTTCGCCGAATAATTTCTTGCTATCATGCAAGGCGTAGGGTAAATCTCCGATCGCAAGGAGACACAAATGGTGAAAAAGTCACCGGAAAACACTACTCCCGCAATTGTGGACAACGTAGAGGCGCTTGAGGCTAAGCTCGCTCAGATGCGAGAGGCCCAGGCGCTTTTTGCTACGTACACGCAGGAGCAGGTCGACAAGATCTTCTATGAGGCCGCCATGGCCGCCAACAAGGCTCGTATCCCGTTGGCGAAGATGGCCATCGAGGAGACCGGCCGCGGCGTTCTTGAGGACAAGGTCATCAAGAACCACTACGCCGCAGAGTACATCTACAACGCTTACAAGAACACCAAGACCTGTGGTGTCCTGGAGCGCGACGAGGCTTATGGCATCACCAAGATCGCCGAGCCCATCGGTATCGTGGGCGCCGTCATCCCGACGACCAACCCCACCTCCACTGCGATCTTCAAGACGCTGATCAGCCTGAAGACCCGCAACGCCATCATCATCTCCCCGCACCCGGCTGCCGCCAAGTGCACCATCGCCGCCGCCAAGCTCGTGCTTGACGCCGCCGTCAAGGCCGGCGCCCCCGAGGGTATCATCGGCTGGGTCGATGTCCCCTCCATCGAGCTGACCAACATGGTCATGCGCGACGTCGACATCATCCTCGCCACCGGTGGCCCGGGCATGGTCAAGGCCGCCTACTCCTCGGGCAAGCCCGCCCTGGGCGTTGGCGCCGGTAACACCCCGGTCGTCATCGACGACACCGCCGACGTGCTGCTCGCCGTCAACTCCATCATCCACTCCAAGACCTTCGACAACGGCATGATCTGCGCTTCCGAGCAGTCCGTGACCGTCATCGACACCATCTATGACCAGGTTAAGGCCGAGTTCCAGAAGCGCGGCTGCTATTTCGTCAAGCAGGGTGCCGAGATGGAGGCCCTGCGTGCCGCCATGTTCAAGAACGGCGCCCTCGATCACCGCATTCCCGGCATGGCTGCCGCCAAGATCGCCGAGCTCGCCGGCATCGAGGTTCCCGCCAAGACCAAGATCCTGATCGCCGAGGTCACCTCCACCGACCCCGCCAAGGAAGAGTTCTCCCACGAGAAGCTCTCCCCGGTCCTGGCCATGTATCACGCCAAGGACTTCCAGGAGGCCGTCGACAAGGCCGAGCACCTGGTGCTCGCCGGTGGCCCGGGCCACACCGCCTCTCTGTACGTGCACCCCGCCCAGGCCGAGAAGATCAGTCTGTTCGAGCACGTCATGAAGGCCTGCCGTATCGTCATCAACACCCCGTCCTCGCACGGCGGCATCGGTGATCTGTACAACTTTGGCATGAAGCCGTCTCTGACCCTGGGCTGCGGCTCCTGGGGCGGCAACTCCGTCTCCGAGAACGTTGGGGTGAAGCACTTGATCAACGTTAAGACTGTGGCCGAGCGCCGTGAGAACATGCTGTGGTTCCGCGCTCCCGAGAAGGTCTACTTCAAGAAGGGTTCCACGCCCGTCGCCCTCGACGAGCTCGGTACCGTCATGGGCAAGAAGCGCGCCTTCATCGTCACCGACCAGTTCCTCTTCAAGAATGGCAACACCCGCGCCATCGAGGCCAAGCTCGACGAGATGGGCATCGCCCACGACTGCTTCTACGACGTCGAGCCCGATCCGTCGCTGCAGTGCGCACGTCGCGGCGCCAAGCAGATGGCTCTCTTTGAGCCGGACGTCATCATCGCCGTCGGCGGTGGCTCCGCTATGGACGCCGGCAAGATCATGTGGATGATGTACGAGCACCCCGAGTGCAAGTTTGAGGACATGGCCATGGACTTCATGGACATCCGCAAGCGTATCTTCACTTTCCCCGAGATGGGCAAGAAGGCCTACTTCGTCGCCGTCCCGACCTCTTCGGGTACCGGCTCCGAGTGCACGCCGTTCGCCATTATCACCGACAAGGAGACCGGCATCAAGTGGCCGCTCGCCGACTACGCGCTGCTCCCCAACATGGCTATCGTCGACGCCGACAACTGCATGACCGCCCCGCGCGGCCTGACCGCTGCCTCCGGCATCGACGTCATGACCCACGCCATCGAGTCCTACGTCTCCATCATGGCTTCCGACTACACCAAGGGCCTCTCCGAGCGCGCTGCTAAGCTCGTCTTCGAGAACCTGCCCTCCAGCTTCACGAACGGCGCCAAGGACCCGCACGCCCGCGAGGAGATGCACAACGCCTCCTGCATGGCCGGCATGGCCTTCGCCAACGCCTTCCTGGGCCTCAACCACTCCATGGCTCACAAGCTCGGCGCCTTCCATCACCTGCCCCACGGCCTCGCCAACGCCGTCATCCTGACCCGCGTTATGCGCTACAACGCCGCCGAGGCTCCCGTCAAGATGGGCACGTTCTCCCAGTATCCTTACCCCAACGCGCTGCACAACTACGCCGAGATGGCCAAGTACTGCGGCATCGAGGGCAAGGACGACAAGGAGGTCTTCGAGAACTTCATCACGAAGCTCGAGGAGCTCAAGGACTTCATCGGTGTCAAGAAGACCATCGCCGACTACGGTGTTGACGAGCAGTACTTCCTCGACACCCTCGACGAGATGACCGAGCAGGCATTCAACGACCAGTGCACCGGCGCTAACCCGCGCTACCCGCTCATGAGCGAGATCAAGGAGCTCTACCTGGACGCCTACTACGGCCGCGAGCCTCAGGACTACGCCGTCTGCTAGTTTTAGCACGGTTTTTAACGGCGGGGGTGCACGGGTGTTTCACACACCCCCGCCGTCGCTTCTATCGCATCGTTGAAAGGATGCAACCATGCTGCTACCCGATTCCAAGACCGAGCTCGTCCGCCGTGGCAACAAGGTCGTTTACGACCTGGGCGACAAGATTGTCAAGGTCTTTAACGAGACCAAGCCTGTCTCCGACGTGTTCAACGAGGCTTTGAATCTTGCCCGCATCAATGAGTGCGGCATCCGCAGCCCCAAGGCTCTCGAGGTTTCCCAGCTCGAGAACGCCAACGGCTGGGCGCTCGTGACCGAGAAGGTTCCGGGCACCACCCTTGCCGAGAAGATGACTGCCGAGCCCCAGCGCTTTGGTGAGTACCTCGAGATGTTCGTCGACCTCCAGATCGAGATCCACGGCTACACCTCCCCGCTGCTCAACCGTCAGCGCGACAAGTTCGCCCGCATGATCGACAGCCTTGATCAGCTCAATGCCACCACGCGCTACAACCTTCAGGAGCGTCTGGACGGCATGACCAAGGAGTTCAAGGTCTGCCACGGCGACTTCAACCCCTCCAACGTCATCGTCGGCGACGACGGCCAGCTCTATGTGTGCGACTGGGCACACGCCACCCAGGGCTCCCCTGCTGCCGACGTTGCCACCACCTACCTGCTCTTCGCCCTCAACAGCAAGGATCAGGCTGAGGCCTACCTGGAGCTCTACTGCGACCGCGCCGACATGCCCATGCAGGTCGTGCGTCAGTGGACGAGCATCGTCGCCGCTTCCGAGCTCGCTCGTAAGCGCAACGTGAACGATGAGTTCCTGAAGAACTGGATCGACGTCGTCGATTATCAGTAATATCTGAGCGATTTATTTCGCATCGGAGGCACAAGAAAACCCCGCAGCTCATATGGGCTGTGGGGTTTTCTTTACCCATCGAGTTTATTCCAACAAAATAGACTGCTCCGCATCTCATCCTAAGAGAGATACGGAGCAGCCCCGCAATTACATCTAATAGCAGAAACGTCGATTAACGGCGGGCCGCCTTAACAAGCTCGGCAATCTTGGCGACGACCTCGTCGATCGCCACGTCCTCACGCTCGCCCGTGGCACGGTCCTTGAGCTCCACAGTACCATTCTTGAGGCCACGCTTGCCAAGCACGACCTGATACGGGAAGCCCATGAGGTCGTTATCGGCAAACTTAAAGCCAGGACGCTCGTCACGGTCATCGACGACAACCTCGATACCCTCGGCGCACAGGCCCTCGACGATTTGGTCGCAAACGCTAGCGCACTCCTCCTTCTTGGGATCGAGCGGAATCACCGCGACCTCGTACGGGGCAACGGAGACCGGCCAGACGATGCCGTGTTCGTCGTTGTGCTGCTCCACGACGGCAGCAAGCGAGCGGGACACACCAACGCCGTAGCAACCCATGATAAGCGGCTTCTCCTTGCCGTCCTCGTCCATAAAGGTGGCGCCCATGGCCTCGGAATACTTGGTACCCAGCTGGAAGACCTGCGAGACCTCGATGCCGCGAGCAGCAGAGAGCGGCTTGCCGCAGTGCGGGCAGGGATCGCCGGCAACGACGGTTACCAGGTCGGCCCACTCGTCGACGGTAAAGTCGCGCTCGGGGCAGGCACCGGTAAAGTGATAATCGACCTCGTTGGCACCGCAGGCCCACTGCTTGGACTCGCGCAGGCTCTCGTCGCACACCAGGCGAATGCCCTCGGGCAGGTTAACCGGTCCGATAAAGCCCTTATGCAGACCGTAGGTCTGGAGCTCCTCATCAGTCATCATGCGATAGGCCTTGCCAAAGACATGCTCGGCCTTGCAATCGTTGAGCTCGTGGTCGCCCGGAACAATGGCCACGACAGGCTTGCCCTCGGCGTCGAGGAGTGCCAGAGACTTGCGCGTGCCGTTCTCGGGGAAGCCGAAGAACTTTGCAACGGCCTCGATGGTGCCCATGCCCGGAGTCTCGACCTTGGTAAGCGTACCGTCGCCAGGACCCTCGGTCACAACGACCTTGGTGCTTGCCGCCTCATCGTCGGCAGCGAAGCCGCAATCGTCGCAGTAGACGAGCGAAGCCTCGCCAGCGTCGGCCAAAGCCATGTACTCGACGGAGGTATCGCCACCGATCTCGCCGGAGTCGGCGACAACGGGCAGAGCCTTGATGTAGCAGCGCTCGCAAATGTTGGCATAGGCCTGCTTCATCTTGTCGTACTCCTCCTGCAGGCTCTCCTGCGTAGCAGAGAAGCTGTAGGCGTCCTTCATGATGAACTCGCGACCGCGCATCAGGCCAAAACGGGGACGGAACTCGTCGCGGAACTTATCCTGGATGTGATAAAGGTTCACTGGCAGCTGCTTGTAGGAACGCAACTCATTGCGCACCAGGGCAGTCACGGTCTCCTCGTGCGTGGGTCCGAGCACAAACTCGCGGCCGTGGCGGTCATCAAAGCGCACAAGCTCCTTGCCATAGGCATCGATACGGCCGGACTCACGCCACAGCTCGGCATCGACCATGATGGGCATCATGAGCTCCTGAGCACCGGCGGCATCCATCTCGTCGCGCACGATGTTCTCGATCTTGCGGATCGAGCGCCAAGCGAGCGGCAGATAGGAATACAGGCCGGCGGCCTCCTTGCGGATCATGCCAGCGCGAAGCAGCAGACGGTGGCTCGCTAGCTCGGCATCCGCCGGATCCTCTTTGAGCGTCGGCGCATAGAGCTTAGACATATACATTGCTCGGGTCATTTATTTCTCCTCAATAAGTTTGTCGACCTCGGCCATAAGCGCGTCGACAATTTGGTCCTCAGCTACTTTACCAATGATCTGGCCATGCGAAAAGAGCAGGCCCTGACCACGTCCGCAGGCAACACCCAGGTCGGCGTCAGATGCCTCTCCGGGGCCGTTGACCGCACATCCCATCACGGCGATCGAAAGCGGCGCGGAATAGTTCTTAAGCCGCTCGGTGACCTCCTCGGCGATGGGAATCAGGTTAACCTGGCAGCGGGCGCACGTGGGGCACGAGACAATCTCGGGACCACGGCGACGCAGGCCCAGCGACTGTAGAATTCCCCAGGCGACCGGCGGCTCCTCAACCGGATCGGCCGTGAGCGACACACGCATGGTGTCACCGATGCCTTCGGAAAGCAAGATACCCAAGCCTACAGAGCTCTTGATGGTGCCCTGAAGCTTGGTCCCCGCCTCCGTCACGCCCAGGTGGAGCGGAACATGCGGTATCTCGCGCGACAGGGCGCGATAGGTATCAAGTGTCGTCTGTACGCTATGGGCCTTGGCGGATAGCACGATGTTGGTAAACCCACGGTCCTCAAAGTGCCGCACAAAGCGTTCGCTCGACATCACGAGCTTTTCGGGCTGCGTGAGGTCGTCGCGCTCGGCAATATCTTGCTCAAGCGAGCCCGCGTTCACGCCAATGCGAATCGCGCAGCCCGCGGCACCCGCGGCATCGATGACGGCATCGACCTTAGCCCAATCGCCGATATTGCCGGGGTTGATGCGCAGCTTAGAGGCACCAGCCTCGACAGCGCCAATGGCAAGCTTATGGTTAAAGTGGATATCGGCGACAATCGGCACCGGAGACTCGGCACAGATGGTGCGGAAGCCCTCAAGCGCGGCCTCGGAGGGCACGCTCACGCGCACGATATCGCAGCCAGCCTGCGCCAACGCGCACACTTGCGCAAGCGTTGCCTGGGCATCAGCGGTATCGGTGCAGGTCATAGATTGGACCACCACCGGCGCGCCGCCACCGATCTGCACGCCGCCCACATGCACGGGGCGCGTCAGCTCGCGAGGCAAAGGATGGGATAAAGACAATCCAAACACTCCCCTACAGAATAAATCGAAGGATGTCGGAACGAAGCATATAGACAAACAGCAGCGCAAAGAGCGCGATACCCACATAGCTCACAATCGTCTGGACCTTGAGCGGAAGCTCGCGGCCCGCAATCTTCTGAATGATCTCGATGACTAGCTTGCCGCCATCGAGTGGCGGGATGGGCAGCAGGTTCATAAAGCCAAGCGAGAATGAAATGAGGGCGGCAAACGAAAGGAACGTGGCAGGGCCGGCAGCAGCAGCCTGTGAGGACATAACGCTAATACCCACGATCGAAGAAGACTGATCGAGAATCTCCATCGTATGCTGCGGCTGGAGTAGGCGCATCACGCCATCCGCCGTCTGTACAACATAGGAGAATGACAGACGCGCCGAGGTGATCGGGTCTAAACGGACCACCTGCGTAGAGGCATACACACCTAGGCGCTCGTCCTCTTTGAGCGCAACCGTGGTCGAATGCTGCTTGCCGTCACGCTCGTACTCGATGGCGATATCGTCCTTACCGGCGGCCTTGCCGATGGCATCGTAGACATCCATCCAAGTAGAACATGAGACACCGTCAACCGAAAGGATCGCATCACCGCCCTCGATACCCGCCTTGGCGGCAATAGACCCCTCGTCAACCTGACCGATCACGTTGGTATCCATCGGCACGGTGACACCCGCAATGGAATAGATGCTCATAAGGAGCAAAAAACCCGTCAAGATATTGACGATAATGCCTGCGAGCAGCATAAAGGCGCGCTTGAGAAAACCTTGGCCAAGATAGGTGTGCGAGCGTTCTTGCGCAAGGAACTCGGCCTCGCCGCACGGCAGCTCCCACACATCGCCCTCGGCAGTCGCATGTTCGCGATCGAAACGGCGACCATCAAAGGTGGTATAGCCTGCCGTGTCTCGTGGCAACGTCTGATATTTGGTGGGATAGTAGCTCGGCGAGGGCTTCTCCCCTTCCTCATACCAGGGCGCGATGGAGCCCCAGCCCAGCAAAAGGGCGCAAGCCTCGAGCACATCCTCCTCGGAAAGCTCGAGCTCGACAGCAAGATCGGCCACGGTCACGCGACCATGACGGTAGATAGCCGCTAGCACGCGATCGGCGCACGAGACGTCGGTCGGGTCCATACCGCAGATGGCAGCGTAGCCGCCCAGCAGCAGCGGGGTCACGCCAAACTTGGTTCCAATGCGACGCGACGTGTAATGGATGTCAAAGCGGCACGGCAGGCCCAAAAAGAACTCGGTCACACGGACGCCGCAGGCACGCGCCGCCAAAAAGTGGCCGCCCTCGTGCAAAAACACGAGGACGGAAAGCATCAGCAGGCCCCAAAAGACCGATGAGAGAACGCTCAGAACAGTATCCATAAAACGAAAAAGCAATCCTTATGGGTTAGGAACGGGTTGCGACGAGCACCTGCGCAGCCTTTTCACGCGCCCACGCATCGATGTCGCGAAGCTGCTCAAACGAATCGACCGCCTGCATATCGTGGGCATCCATGCAGGATTCCACAATGCGATCGATATCGGTAAAGCTGCAGCCATCGTGCAGAAAGGCATCGACGGCGACCTCGTTGGCGGCATTGAGCACGCACGGCATGGTGCCACCCGTCTTGCCGGCACGCTCGGCCAGTGCCAGACAGCGGAAGGTATCCATGTCGGCAGCATCAAACGTGAGCTGTCCCAGCTCGCGGAAATCGATACGAGGCGCCGGGGTATACCAACGCTCGGGATACGAAAACGCGAACTGGATGGGAATACGCATGTCGGAAGCACCAAGATGCGCCATCACGGAGCCGTCGGCGAACTCGACCATAGAGTGAATCTTAGACTGACGCTGCACGACCACGTTAATGAAATCGAGGTCGCAGTTGAACAGATGCATGGCCTCAATGCGCTCCAGGCCCTTGTTCATGAGGGTGGCGGAGTCGATGGTGATCTTGGCACCCATGGCCCACGTGGGATGTGCGAGGGCATCGGCACGCGTCACGCGGTCGAGATCGCCGCGCGTGCGGCCAAAGAACGGACCGCCCGAGCAGGTGAGCCAAATACAATGAGCCTCGCGTGGGTTCTCCCCCAGATAGCACTGGTAGATGGCGGAGTGCTCAGAGTCGACTGGAATTAGCTGGCCCGGTTGTGCCAACGGCATAAGCAAGTCGCCACCGACGACGAGGGACTCCTTGTTGGCAAGGGCAAGGCGCTTATTTGAGGTCAAGGCCGCATGGCTCGCCTCCAGACCGGCGGCACCCACAATAGCGACGAGCACACAGTCGACATCGTCGCGACGCGCGAGCTCGCAAACCGCCTGCGCGCCAACGCCGAGCTTCGTTCCCTCGGGCAACTCCTGCAGCACGGCGTCATCGCCATGAGCGACATCGGCCACGGCAACCGCCGAAACCGAGAACTCGCGGGCAGCGGCAACAAGCTCGGAGGTACTGGAGTTAACGGACAGCGCCGTCACCTGCAGTCGATCGGCATGCTGACGGCACACATCGAGCGCCTGGGTGCCGATGGAGCCCGTACAGCCCAGGATGGCAACGCGAAGGCGTCCGTCGGGGCCATACGTCGTCTGGAATGACATTACAGCACGCCTCCGATCATCAAAAGCAGCTGCGCGGTAATGCAGCCAAAGATAAGCGAGTCGCTACGGTCGAGCATGCCGCCATGGCCCGGGATAAGGTTGCCGGAATCTTTGACGCCCACACCGCGCTTGATGCGCGACTCGATAAGGTCGCCGATAACGCCCAGAATGGACACGACCACGCCGCACAGCAGCGCATAGGGCAGGCTGAGCTTGTAGAAGTGCGTCGCCCACAGGATGAGCCAAATCAAAACCGAACCCAGGATGCCGCCGACAAACCCCTCCCAGCTCTTTTTGGGTGAGATCTTGGGAACCATCTTGTGCTTGCCGATACGACTGCCCACGATGTAGGCAAACGAATCGGAGACCCAAAGGGACGCGCAAACGCCCACCGAGAGCAGGGCGCCGGCAAAACCGGGCACGGCATCGCGCAGCAGCACGATAGCCGACAGCATAAAGCCAGTGTAGATTGGACCCATGAGCGTCACGGCCACATCAGCGATGCGGGTACGCGGCGACCAGACATACCAAATGCCCACAGCGAGCATTAGGGCAAAAAGCAGGGCATTCAGCAACATCGAATCACCCAACGCCGACAGCGGAAAGAGCACGGCGGCAGCGATACCCATGCGCTCGTTAGCCATCTTGCCATCGAGCCTTGTCATACGGAAAAACTCATAGCAGCACAGACCGCTCATGACGGAAACAAAGATGGCCGTGGGCACGATACCCAAAACCAGGCACAGGATAAAGACGACGGCGTAGACGATACCGGCGGCGGCACGGGTAATAAAGCCCGCCAGCCACGAACCGGTGCCGCTCTTCGCTGCAGGCGCTCCCGCAGTGGCAGCTTTGCGCGCAGGCGTCTTGAGAGCAGATGTCTTGGGACGATCGGACACGATTAAGCCTCCTCGGTCTTGCTCAGTCCACCAAACCTACGGTCACGGCCCTGATAGGCCAAAATGGCGTCGACAAGGCCCCAACGATCAAAGTCGGGCCAATAGGTATCGGTGACGTAGAATTCAGAATAAGCCACCTGCCACAGCAGATAGTTCGAAAGGCGCAGCTCACCAGAGGTGCGAATCACAAGCTCAGGATCGGGAAGGCCGGCAGTATAGAGGTGGGAAGCCACCATGTCGTCATCAATTGCGGCAGGATCGATCTTACCGGCGGCAGCGTCGAGTGCAATCTGACGGACAGCGCGGGTAATCTCGGCACGCGCGCCGTAGTTGACGGCAAGCGCCAGCGTCATACCGGTGTGATCGGCGCACTCGGCAAGACCGCGTTCAAAAACGTCGCGGGTCTTCTTGGGCAGCGCGGAAATGTCGCCCAAAAAGACAACACGCACATTTTCGCGCTTCAGAAGCGGCAGCTCGTCGATAAACGTCTTGGCAAACAGGTGCATCAAGACGTTGACCTCATGCTGCGGGCGGTTCCAGTTTTCGGTAGAAAACGCATAGGCAGAAAGCACGTCGACGCCCAAACGCACGCAGGCAGTAATGATCTCGCGAAGGGAGACGATACCCGCCTTGTGGCCCTCAGTGCGTGCAAGACCGCGCGACGTGGCCCAACGACCGTTGCCGTCCATGATGCACGAGATATGGTGCGGAATGTTATTGAGGTCAAGGTCGGAAAAACCGACGCCCACAGGGGCGTCGGCAAAGTACTCGACCAGTTTATGCTCGTCGTATTGCACCTTAGATCTCCATGACCTCGGCTTCTTTTTCCTTCAGAAGCTCCTCGACCTTGGCGACATACTCATCGGTGTGCTTCTGGACCTTGGCCTGCTCGCGACGGACATCGTCCTCGGTGAGCTCCTCATCGCGCTCGAGCTTGTTGTTGAAGTCGCGACGGATGTTTCGGATAGACACCTTGGCCTGCTCAGCGTACTCGCGGCACTCCTTGACGAGCTCGCGACGGCGCTCCTCGGTGGGAGCCGGGAACGGCAGACGCACGACGGTGCCATCGGAGTTGGGGGTAATACCCAGATCGGAAGCGCCGATGGCCTTGACGATAGCGTTGATGAGCGCCTTGTCCCACGGCTCGATGAGCAGCATGTGGGCCTCGGGGGCCTTTACGGCGGCAACCTGCGTAACCGGCGTGGGAACACCGTAATAATCGACGGTGATGTCGGACAGAATGTTAGCGTTGGCGCGGCCGGTACGGACCTTGGAGAAGTTATGCTTGAGGGACTCGAGCGACTTGTCCATGTGGGCGGTGATGTTCTCTGTCATGCTTAATCCTCCTGATAGACGAGCGTGCCGACGGGCTCACCCGAAAGCGCGCGCTTGACGGTGTCCTCGCCATCGATGTTGAGGACCAAAATCGGCATACGGTTATCCTGGCACAGAGCCGTAGCCGTGGAATCCATAACCTGCAGACCGCGGACGAGAACCTCGTGGTAGGTGATCTTGTCAAAGCGGACGGCATCGGCGCACTTGACGGGATCCTTGTCGTAGATGCCGTCAACCTTGGTGGCTTTAATCAGAATCTCGGCGCCGATCTCGCACGCACGAAGAGCCGCGGCGGTGTCGGTCGTAAAGTACGGATTGCCCGAACCGGCGGCAAAAATAACGACGTTGCCCTTGGAAAGGTGATTGATGGCGCGACGGCGAATATAGGGCTCGCAGATCTCGTTCATCTGGATAGCGCTCATCACGCGGCAGGGAACATCGTTATGCTCGAAGGCATCCTGCAGGGCGAGCGCGTTCATAACGGTTGCCAGCATGCCCATGTAGTCGGCCTGAGCACGCTCCATGCCACCGGCAGCGCCGGCCATGCCGCGGAAAATATTGCCGCCGCCGACAACGACGCCGACCTCATGGCCAACGGCGAGCAGCTCCTTGACCTGTTTGGCAAGATGGTCGGTAACCTTGGGGTCGATGCCATATTGGCCGTCGCCCATCAGTGCTTCGCCGGAAAGCTTCAGAAGCACGCGTTTATATCGGATGTCGGACAAAGCGATCCTCCTTTAGATTGAACTCTCAACATTCTATCAAAGGCTCTAAGAAGAGCCATGAAAAAGCAGGCTGTGAGTAAAACCCACAGCCTGCTCATTACCAGCTACAAGAGCTTATTTACTCGCCACGGACCAGACGGTCAAAGGCAACGACGGTAATGGTGTCGCCGAGCTCCTTGGAGACCTGCTCAGCGTACTTCTTGATGGTGAGGGAGCTGTCCTTGATGAACTCCTGCTCGGTGAGCACGGACTGCTTGTAGAACTTCTCCAGACGACCAACAGCCATCTTCTCCTGGATAGCCTCGGGCTTGCCGGACTCGGCAGCCTGGGCCATGTAGATCTGCTTCTCGTGCTCGACGGTCTCGGCCGGAACCTGATCGCGGGTGGCGCAGATCGGTGCGACGGCGGCAACCTGAAGGGCAACGTCGTGAGCGAAGGTCTTGAAGGACTCAGCCTGAGCGGTCTCGGCCTTCTCGAAGGCGAACTCGACGAGGACGCCGATCTTACCACCCATGTGGATGTAAGAAGCGAGCGCGCCGTTCTCGGCCTTGCGGGCAGCGAAGCGGGAGATCTTCATGTTCTCGCCCATGATGTGAATCATCTCGGTGAGCTCGGAGGAAACGGTCTCCTCGCCCATCGGCTTCTCGAGCAGAGCGTCGACGTCAGCAGGCTCGGTGGTAGCGACAACCTCAGCGACCTTGGAAGCAAAGCCGGTGAACTTGGCGTTGGAGCCAACGAAGTCGGTCTCGCAGGAGAGCTCGAGCAGAGCGCCGGTCTTGCCATCCTCGGAGACGTACGCGGCGACAGCGCCCTCGTTGGTCTCACGGCCAGCCTTCTTGGCAGCCTTGGCAAGGCCGTTCTTACGCAGAACGTCGACAGCGGCGTCCATGTCGCCGTCAGCCTCGACGAGAGCCTTCTTGCACTCCATCATCGGGGAGTCGGTCATCTCGCGGAGCTGCTTGACCATAGCGGCGGTAATCTGGGCCATTGTGGTTCCTTTCAAAGAGATGAAAAAGAATTAACTAAGACTGATTTACTCGGCCTTGGGCTCAGCGGCCATCTCGGCCTCGGAGACCTGCTCCTTGCCGGAGCCAGCGAGGCAGGCGTCAGCCATGAGCTCGCACATAAGGGTGACAGCAGAGATAGCGTCATCGTTGCAGGGGATGCCGTACTCGACCTCGTCGGGATCGGAGTTGGTGTCGATCAGAGCGACGACGGGGATGTTCAGGCGCTGAGCCTCCTTGATGGCGTTCTCCTCGCGCTTGGTGTCGATGACGAAGAGAGCCTGGGGCAGACCCTTCATGTCGCGGGCACCACCGAGGTTGGTCTGGAGCTTGGTGAGCTCCTTGCCGAGAACAGCCTGCTCCTTCTTGGGGAGCACTGCCATGCGGCCGTCCTCGACCATGGCCTCGAGCTCCTCCATGCGATTGATGCGGGAGCGGATGGTGACGAAGTTGGTCAGCATGCCGCCGAGCCAACGCTGGTTGATGTAAGGCATGTTGGCGCGCTCAGCAGCGTTCTTGACGGCCTCCTGAGCCTGCTTCTTGGTGCCGACGAACAGCACGTTGCCGCCCTTGGCGACGTTCTTGACGAAGGTATAGGCCTGGTCGGCGTCGAGGATGGTCTGCTTGAGGTCGAGGATGTAGATGCCGTTGCGCTCACCGAAGATGAACGGCTTCATCTTGGGGTTCCAGCGACGGGTCTGGTGACCGAAGTGGCAGCCGGCCTCGAGCAGGGTGCGGATATTAATCTTGGTAGCCATGTTAAACCTCCTGTGGTTTGCCTCCGCGCGGGGTCATCCTCCAAAACCAACCCGGACATGTGCTACCAAAGCCCGGGCACCACGGTATGAAGTAGCCGCGCGTGCGTGATAAAAACCTGTTGCCGTGAAGCAACCCGATGAATGATAGCAGGAATGCATCTTCCTGCCAACCCGCAATCAAAACCACACACCTGAGCGCGGCGCGGGACGTCCCAGCCACTATTCGCCGCGGGGATGGGCTTGAGCCACAGCCCGCTTAAGCCGATCGGGTGTGAGATGCGTGTAGATCTGCGTCGTGGACAGGCTCGCATGACCTAGCAGCTCTTGAACCGAGCGCAGGTCCGCGCCGCCCTCGAGCAAGTCGGTCGCAAAGGTATGGCGCATCGCATGCGGGGCGATGTCGGCCGGAATGCCGGCGAGCGTCGCCAGCATATGAAACCGCCGCCTGAGCATGGCGGCACTCATGCGATTACCGCGCGCCGATATAAGCAGCGGATGCGGCCCGGTAGCGGGGTCACGACGCTTTGCCTGAGCGAGCAACTCCGGCCTCCCCTCCTCAATATAGAGACGCGTCGCCTCGAGCGCACGACGATACAGAGGGACGATACGTTCTTTGCTCCCCTTGCCCCACAGGCGCAGCGTGCGTTCGGACCACGCAATGGACTCCACATTGAGTGCTGCGAGCTCAGAGATACGGGCGCCCGAGGCATAGAGCAGCTCGAGCATCGCCGCATCGCGCAGTCCCGCGGGTGTTGAGGTATCAGGCGTCTTGAGCAGCGCCTCGACCTGCTTGGTCGTAAGGACGCCCGGCAGGTCACGCGGCAGCTTGGGCGATGCGATCGCCGAGACTGCATCGCCCTCCACGACCCCCTCGGCAGCCATCCATCGATAGAGCGATCGGATAGCCGACAGATGCGCCGCAAGCGTTCGGGGAGCCACCTGCTCACGCGAAAGCTCGGCAAGATAGCGACGAATGGTGCGCACGTCGGCAGCGAAAGCATCGATATCCTCGCGCTCGCACCAGGCAGCAAAGCGCTCCAGCCTCGAGCCATAGGCCGTCACCGTATTGGGAGAAAGCCCCTCGACACGTGCGATATAGGCGATAAACGAGTCGACGGTGTCGTACAGGTCAAAGGCTATGACCGGTCGCCTCCAAACAGATCGGGGCGAGTGGCCAGATAGGCATCAAGGGCCTCGAGCGCACGGTCCGCATAGGCCTGGTAGCGGTCGCGCTTGGTGCGGCGCTTACCATCCTCGAGTGGCGGCACCAGGCCAAAGTTGACATGCATGGGCTGGTAGCCCACGGTGGCAGGATCGGTCGCATAGCCCACGAGCGCGCCCAGGGCGCCCACGCGGGGCAACTCGACGCCCGCGGCGCCGATAGCCTCGGCATAGGTGTTGAGCGCCGCGAGCAGACCGGTCGCCACGGCTTCCATGTACCCCTCGGTGCCGGTGATCTGACCGGCCAGGCGCACGCCGGTACCAGGCACGGCAAAGGTGCCATCGAGCACGTGCGGGGCGTCGACAAAGGTATTGCGGTGCATGACACCGTAGCGGAAGAACTCAGCGTTCTCCAGGCCCGGCACCATATGGAAGACGCGCTTCTGCTCGCCAAAGGTCAGGTTGGTCTGGAAGCCCACCAGGTTATAGGCGGTCTTCTCCTTGTTCTCGGCACGCAGCTGAATCGCCGCCCAAGGGCGACGTCCGGTACGCGGGTCGGTGAGGCCGACGGGCTTCATGGCGCCAAAGCGAATGGCGTCCTTGCCGGTGCGCGCAACTTCCTCGGCAGGTTGGCAGGCCTGAAACAGATCGCCGCCCTCAAAGTCTTTGAGCACCACGCGGTCGGCCGTGGTAAGTGCCTCGATAAAGGCCTCGTACTCCTCCTTGTTGAGCGGAGCGTTGAGATAGTCGCCGCTCCCCTGCTCCTCGTAGCGCGACTGCGAAAACAGCACGTCCATATCGAGCGTGGAGGCATCGACGATCGGCGCCGCGGCATCGAAGAACGCAAGGGCGTCGCCACCGACGAGCTTCATGACCTCTTCGCTCAGCGCCGGTGAACACAGCGGGCCCGCGGCAATGACCACGTGGCCCTCGGGAATCTGCGTGACCTCGCCGTGCACGACCTCGATATTGGGACGGGCGGCAACCTCGGCCTCGACAAGCTCGGAAAACTTGACGCGGTCGACCGCCAAGGCGCCACCGGCGGGAACAGCCGCGCGATGGGCGCAATCGAGCAGGACTGAACCCATGCGCTCAAGCTCGGCCTTTAACAAGCCCGCCGCAGAGTCCGGACGGGTCGATTTAAACGAATTGGAACAGACGAGCTCTGCCAGGTGATCGGTATGGTGGGCCGGGGAGCTCACCTGGGGGCGCATCTCGCGCAGCTTTACGGCAAACCCGCGGTCTGCCAGCTGAATCGCGCACTCCGAACCCGCCAGACCGCCACCGACAACCGTCACCTGATCAAACAGCATCTGCAAACACCTTTCTAATTGACATGTTTTCCATTGTGACCGAAGGGTGTCTGGGCGTGAAGAGCAAACTTGGAGGGCGCATACCTTCCATCCATCATGCGCTCGATAAGACCCTCGAGCTCAAGCGAACCCAGGAGCTTAAGTACGCCGACAGCATCGAGCGAGACGAGCGCCGCAATGTCGTCGACCTTGAGCGGAGAGGCGATGAGCGCATGCATCACGGTCTGCTGTGTTGGATCCAGGTCGGCAATGCCGGGAGCATCGGGGCGCGAGTAGCGCAGGGTGCCGTAGATGCGTGAGATAGCCATCTCGATAGATTCCTCGTCGATGATGCAGCAAGCACCGTTCGCAATGAGGTAATTCGTGCCACGCGACTCGGGCGATAGGATCGACCCCGGCACGACAAGAAGTTCGCGCCCCAAATCCATAGCAGCCTCGGCTGTAGAAAACGTCCCGGAAGGCATACCCGCCTCGGAAACAAAGAGGGCTTGCGACAGGGCCGCGATCACGCGATTGCGGCGCGGAAAGGCAAACTTGCGCGGGCCCATGCCCCACGGAGAGATCGACACGACCGCGCCACCCGTATCGAGCGTGCGCATAATAAGCCCCGCGTTCGAACGCGGGTAGGCCACGTCGGCGCCCGTCCCCAGCACCACGACGTGTTTGCCGCCGGCATTGACCGCAGCCCAACCCGAGGCCTGGTCACAACCGACCGCGCCGCCCGAAACTACCGTCACGCCCGCCTCGACCGCAACCTTTGCCGCAAGCTCTGCCACGGCAAGACCATACGGAGAGGCCTTGCGCGCGCCGATGATGGAGAGCGCGGGCGTCGAAAGCACCTCGGGGTTGCCGCGCACATAGAGTGTCTGGGGTACATCAGAAAGCTCCAAAACGGTCTCGGGATACAACGCGTCACCTGGATGCAGCTCAAAGGTCCCCTCGGCCATCATTGGTCCCTCCTTCCCTGGTACATCGCCGCCTCGAGCACGTGGTCCTGCGTCACTTGCTCGCTCTCGGCGACGTCAGCGATTGTACGCGCGATACGCACCAGGCGCACGATGCCGCGGCCCGTGAGATGCGTGCGCTTCGACAGGCCGAGCACACACTTCTCCGCCGCATCATCGAGCTCAAAGGTCGAAACGACGCCGTCAATGGACCGTGTCTCGTCATCCTCGGTCTCGGCATCAGCATCGTCCATACGGGATTCGCGCCAAGCGCGAAAAGCGCGACCGCGCACAACGTAGTCACGTAACTCAGCTGACGACATACCCTCCGCGCCCTCGATAATCACCTGAGGGTCGGGACGGGTCACATCGATCATCATGTCGATACGGTCGGCCAAAGGACCGCGCAGTTTAGACCGATAGCGCTCGACCATCGCCGCCGAGCAGCGACACGGTACCTCACGATCGCCCAAAAAGCCGCAGGGGCAGGGATTGCTCGCAGCCAGCAGCTGAAAGCGCGACGGGAAGGTAAAAGCCCCGTCGACGCGTACGATCCTGACGTAGCCGCGTTCGATGGGCTGACGCAGCGTCTGCAGCACACCCGTGGGAAACTCGGCAAGCTCGTCCAAAAAGAGCACGCCGCCATGAGCAAGGCTGATCTCACCCGGGTGCACCGGGCGCCCACCGCCGATAAGACCTGCGGTCGAAATACTGTGATGGGGGCTGCGGAAGGGCCGGTGCCCCGCCAACAAGCCATCAATGTTCTCACCCAAAACCGAATGGATGCACAGCGCCTCCTGTTGATCCTCAACGGAAAGCTCGGGCAGGATGCCGGTCATACGACGCGCGAGCATCGTCTTGCCCGATCCCGGGGACCCGATCATGAGCAAGCCGAGTTCTCCTGCCGCCGCAAGCGCCATGCCGCGCTTGGCGACCTCCTGCCCCAGTACGTCGGCATAGTCGAGCTCGGGCTCAAAGGTCGCCTCGAGCACTTCAGAATCCAAGTAGTGCCGCGCGGCATCGCCCATGCCATGGGCAAGCTGAGACAAATGATCGATGAATCCACAATCCACGCCCGCGAGTGGCACATGCTGGTCGGACCTGCCGGCGATAAAAGACAGCCCCATGTCGCGAGCCAGCAGCTGAAACGCCACCTCGCCCTTGACGGGAAGCACCGTACCGTCCAAGCCGAGCTCGCCGGCGATAAGGCAGCGATCGAGGTTGTCACGGGGAATCTGCCCATCGGCCGCCAGAACCGCGATGGCGATGGGCAGATCAAAGCCGCTACCGGTCTTGCGAATATCGCCGGGCGCTAGGTTGACCGTAATGCCCGAGCGTGGGATCTCGAACCCGGCGGAGCGCATCGCGCAGCGAATACGACCGCGTGACTCCATCACCTCCATACTCGGAATGCCGAGCATTTGGATGCCCGGAACACCACCGGCAAGCGAGACCTCGACCGTGACGTGAATCGCCTCGACGCCGCGGATGCAGGCCGCGTGAACGGCAAACGTCTCGAACGCCATCACGACACCTGCCAATCGAACGCGTTGTACTGATGCTCGATCTCAGCGATATGCCCGCCACGAATGGTGACGCCCACGGCATCGAAGCGAATCGCCTTGAGCGGATAATGCTCCATGAGATAGCAACTTGCGATGCGGCGGTAGCGGCGTTGCTTTTGGGCGTCCACGGCCTCCTCGGGAAAGACCCGCGTGCTGCAATCCAGTGCGACGCGTCTGGTCTTGACCTCGGCCATCACCACGACATCGTCGAGCTCATCGAGCAGCACCAGATCGGCCTCGCCCTCGGTGCAACGATAACCCTGCTCCAGCAAGGTGTAGCCGCGCTCGTTAAAGTAGTCGATGGTGATCAGCTCGCCCAGCATGCCCAGCTCGCGGGGACTGAGTCCCTTGATAAACTCGGGCGTCATCGCCCCGCAGCCGAGCTCGCCGTTTTCCCAACGCTCCTTGAGCTGCTGCGTCTTGCTCTTTTTGCTTGCGGCACTCATGGGGTCTCCTTTCCCGCACACTGCATTGCCCCGATGATGAGGGCACCTTTCGTGCGGGTAAGTACCGGAAGCAAACCAAAAGCTGACCAAATGCCGTCAAAAAACGGGCCGTACGCAGCAATGCTGTTGCATACGGCCCGCTACCAGCAGGTTTATAAAACCCCTGAGGTCCCTGTCTCCACAATTGACCTAGAAAAGGCGCTCAGTCTGCAGAAAGTTTCCGCAAAAGCTCACGCGGTGCAGTGGACAAAGTCCATGTTTGCGAATGGCCTCGATGTGCTCGGGGCTTGCGTAGCCTTTCGATTCGGCCAAATGGTACTCGGGATACTCGGCATCGTACTCGACCATTATCTCATCACGCGTGACCTTGGCCATGATGGACGCCGCGGCGATACAGGCGATCTTGGCATCGCCCTTCACCACGTCGCGCTCGTTGGGAACGGCGCCCAAGGGGTTACCGTCCATAAGCACGCAATCGGGCTCGAGCCCCGTATCGGCCACGGCGCCCGCGACAGCGGCTCGAATGGCGCGGGCCATGCCCATCTCATCGATATCCTTAGGCGCGATATGGCAAAAACCAATTGCCGTCGCCACCTCGGCAATCTTCACTGAGAGCAACTCGCGGCGCGCCGGCGTGAGCTTTTTGGAATCGTTGATGCCCCAGACGCGCGGCTCCATAGGAAGGCAGACGGCGCATACCGTCAAAGGACCGGCCACCGATCCGCGACCCACCTCGTCGACACCAACGACTACCCCATCGCCGCCAAGCTCATGCATAAGCTCGTACATGTCATTGACGCGCTCGCGCTCGGCAAGTTCCTTGGCATGGCGCTTAAGAGCACGCTCGCAAGCCTTGATCACCTGCTGGCGCGGGTCCTCGCGATAATGCTCCACGAGGGCGGGGATCTCCTCAAACGTAGCGCTCGCCAACTCACCGGCAACCTGCGATGCCGAAACCGAGCTCGTCATATTGGCCATACCAGGCCCTCCTTGCATGCAAATCAGATAAAAAGAAGGGCCACCCGAAGGTGACCCTTGTGTCCAAACGAGTGGACAGACGCTGCGATCTTCTTAGCGCTTCTCGGGGATGCGAGCAGCCTTGCCCACCTTGTCGCGGAGGTAGTACAGCTTGGCGCGACGGACGCGACCATGACGAACGACCTCGAGCTTGGCGATCTTGGGGCTGTGAAGCGGGAAGGTACGCTCAACACCGACACCGAAGGACATCTTGCGGACGGTGAAGGTCTCGCGGGCACCGGCGCCGGCCATGCGGATGACGTCGCCCTGGAAGACCTGAATGCGCTCGCGGTCGCCTTCCTTAATGCGGTAGTGAACCTTGACGTTGTCGGCGACGCGAACCTGAGGAATGTCCTCGCGGATCTGCTGACGCTCGATTGCGCGGATGTAATCCATGTGCAATTCCTTACTCTTCTAGAGGTGCCGTACCACCCTGGCCGGCACGTAGTTGAACAAACGTATTCGAGTATACACGCGCGGGGTTCTGCTGCAAGAACAATTTTTTACGCAGACAAAAAGACAAAACCCGCACATGATAACCGCCCGCCTCACGAATGAGACGGGCGGTATGAAGGGGCGCTACGCTAGGCGTCGATGCGCAGGGGGCTAGGCGCTGCGCTTGGCCTCGAGCTTGGCCTGAGCGGCAGCCAGGCGCGCGAGGGGCACGCGATAGGGCGAGCAGGACACGTAGTCCACGTCGGCCACGTTAAACAGGCCCTTGATGGACTTGGGGTCGCCGCCGTGCTCGCCGCACACGCCAAAGTGCATGTCGGGATTGGTGGCGCGGCCCTTCTCGACGGCCAAGCGCACGAGCTCCAGCACCGCCGTGTCGATAGTCTCGAAGGGATTGTCCTTCAGGATCTTCTTGTGCATGTACAGCGGGATGAACTTGGCCTCGGCATCGTCACGAGAGAAGCCGAAGGTCGTCTGCGTGAGGTCGTTGGTGCCAAAGCAGAAGAAGTCGGCATGATGGGCGATCTCGTCAGCGACCATGCAGGCACGCGGCAGCTCGAGCATCGTGCCCACGGGAATATTGAGCTCGACGCCTTCCTCGGCGGAAACCTCTGCGATCACGCGCTCGATGACCTCGCGGGTCTGGACATGCTCAGCCGTGATGGAAACGAGCGGAACCATGATCTCGGGGCGCGGGTCGACACCATCCTTGATAAGGCGGGCAGCAGCCGTGGCCACAGCGCGGACCTGCATGAGCGGCAGATCGCCAAAGACGACGGACAGGCGCACGCCGCGCAGGCCGAGCATCGGGTTGGACTCGACCATGCCGTCAATGCGACGCAGGCGGGCGCGCAGGACGGCAAGCTCTTCCTCGCTGACGCCAGCGGCTTCCTTCTTGGTGATGGCGACCTCGAGCTCTCGAGGATTATCCAAGAACTCATGAAGCGGCGGATCGAGCAGGCGGACGACCACATCGCGACCGGACATGGTCTTGAACATCGCCAGGAAGTCCTCGGTCTGGACCTTGAGCAGGTCGGCCAGGGCCTGCTGCTTCACGGCCTCATCGTCAGACAGGATAAAGCTCTGGATGATGTTCTTGCGATCGCCCAGGAACATGTGCTCGGTGCGGCACAGACCGATGGCCTCGGCGCCAAACTCAAGAGCGAGCTCGGCATCCTCGGGGTTGTCGGCGTTGACGCGCACGTGGTTGGCGTGACCGTCGGTCTCGTCCAAACGGATCTCATCGGCCCAGGACAGGATGGTGTCCAGGTCGCCGGTGAGCTCTGCAGAGACCAGGTCGACCGCGCCGTCAACGACGATACCCTGGGTGCCGTCGATGGAGATGACATCGCCCTCGCGCAGCACGCGGTCGCTGCCCTCGATGCGCACGACCTTCTCTGCCGCGTCAATGTGGAAGCGCTCAACGCCGCAAACGCAGGGCGTACCCATGCCGCGGGCGATAACGGCGGCATGGCTCGTCTTGCCACCGTGGCTGGTCAGGATGCCCTCGGCGGCGACCATGCCCTTCAGGTCGTCGGGGTTGGTCTCCCAGCGGACCAGAATGACCTTATGGCCTTCGGCGGAACGCGCGACGGCGTCATCACTCGAGAACACGGCCTCGCCCACGGCGGCACCGGGGCTGGCGTTAAGACCGGTAGCGAGTGCCTCGTACTTCTTGGAGGCGTCGAACTGCGGGTGCAGGAGCTGGTCGAGCTGTGCGGGATCGATACGGCTCACGGCCTCCTCGCGGGTGATGAGGCCCTCCTCGACCATCTCGATGGCAATGCGCAGGGCGGCGGTGGCGGTGCGCTTGCCCACGCGGGTCTGGAGCATCCAGAGCTTACCCTGCTCGATGGTGAACTCGATATCGCACATATCGCGATAGTGATCCTCGAGCGTCAGGAACACGCGCTCGAGCTCCTCGCCTGCGGACTCGAGGCCCGGGGTGGTCTTGAGGTCGGCGATGGGCTCGGTGTTGCGGATGCCGGCGACGACGTCCTCGCCCTGGGCATTCACCAAAAAGTCGCCATAGAACTCCTTGGTGCCGTCGGCCGGGTTGCGCGTAAAGGCGACGCCGGTCGCAGAGGTCTCGCCCTTGTTGCCAAAGGCCATGGCTTGGACGTTGACGGCGGTACCGAGCTCGTCAGAGATGCCGTGCTGTTTGCGGTAAATGCAGGCACGCTCGTTCATCCAGCTGCCAAAGACGGCCTGGATGGCAAGGCGCAACTGGAGCTCCGAGTCGTGCGGGAAGACAGGCTTGCCGTCAACAACCTCGAGCTCGGGGTACAGGGCAGCATCAACGTTCTCGGAGAAGATGCCCTTGAAGGTCTCGACGAGCTCCTGCAGGTCCTCGGCCGAAAGCTCGGAATCGACGCGAACGCCGGCGACCAGGCGTGCCTGGGTCAGAGCGTTCTCGAACAGGTCGGCGTCGACGCCCATGACGACGTTGGAGAACATCTGGATAAAGCGGCGGTAGCTATCCCAGGCAAAACGCGGGTTTTGCGTCTGGGCGATAAGGCCCTGAACGGAATCGTCATTGAGGCCCAGGTTGAGGACTGTGTCCATCATGCCGGGCATGGAGAACGGAGCGCCCGAGCGAACCGATACGAGCAGCGGATCGGAGGCATCGCCGAGCTTTTTGCCGCAGCGGGCCTCGAGGTCGGCCTCGGCGGCAACGATCTCATCGAGTGCGCCTTCGGGCCAGACGTTGCCGGCACCGGAGTACTCGACACAGGTCTGGCAGGTAATGGTAAAGCCACCGGGAACCGGCAGACCGATGCGGCTCATCTCGGCAAGGTTTGCGCCTTTGCCGCCAAGCACGAAGTTCATGGATTTGTCGCCCTCAGTGACACAGGTGCCCTGGGCGTCGGTTCCAAAACGGTAAACCCTCTTGCAATCGCTCACGATACTTCCCCTTCCATGCGCTTACGTGCACGACCGTGGTAACGAATCGACCCGCCGGATGCGGGCCGTGAGGGAACTATACGGCGGGTTTTGGACAGGCTTGAGCAGAGGGTGCGCGGTTTGGTAAACGTGCTAAAACCGGCGGTAAACGGTAGGTAAAGGTGGTTACCTTATGAAGATACCACTACAAGGAAAGTGCAGGTCGGATGCAATGTTTTTGCTAAATCGCTTTACCATTTATCAGCATTAATTCCAAGTATTCTCTTTGGTTAGCTAAAAGAGCCCCGTCCCAAAGTAGCTACCCAAACAACCTTGTCCCAAGTGAGCTACTTTTGTTGAGCGCGGCGGGCGGCACGGCGGGCTCTTGCCTCTTGAATCTCTTCGAGGTGAGCAATGATCTCGGCAGAGCTTTCCTCAATGGCTTTGCCGTCGGTACGCACAACAAAGCAGCCTAAGCGCTTCATGAGGGCACGAGCTTCCTCAAGCTCGCCGCGCACGCTCTCGGGCTCGGCATAGGAGCCGGCAACGGCACGAGCGTAGTCATCGCCCAAGCGGCTATCGCGAATTTCGGAAATCACATCGACGGTCGAAATCAGGCCGAACAGGCGCATCGGGTCAACCTCGTAAATCGACTTGGGCGGCTCCATGCCATGCGCCAGTGGCACATTGGCGACCTTGTAGCCCTGATAGGCTAAATACATCGACAGTGGCGTCTTGGATGTACGCGACACACCCAGCAGCACGATATCGGCACCCGACAGATCGTCACAACCACGACCGTCATCGCGCTCAACGAAATACTCCATGGCCTCGATACGATGGAAATACCGATCGTCGGTCTTGTGAATCACGCCCGCCACACCCTTGGGCGGCACGCCGACGAGCGAAGACAGCACGGCGAGCGTCGGACCGATCAGGTCGACCGAGCGAATGTGCAGCATGCCCAAATAATCGAGCACGCGGGCGCGAAGCGCCGGATCGACGATGGTGTGGAACACGGCGATATCGCGATGGTCGGCATCGACGCGCGGCCCCACAAATGACTTGACCTGCTCCACGGAGGTCACCTTAGGCAGGCGCAAAACGCGAAAAGCCCCTACATCAAATTGCCCGGACGCCGCAAGCACCACCTCACAAGCGGTATCGCCGAGCGAGTCGGAGATAACGATAACGGTGGGACGAGCGGTGACCGGGCAATCCATGCGGGGCTCCTTTTGCGCTTATGCGCAGGCTGGCTTACTTTTTGCGGGCAAGCTCACCGATGTTGGCGATGCCGGAGAAAACGGCCTCGAAGCGGTTGAGCAGCTTAAGGCGATTATCGCGAAGCTGCTCGTCCTTGTCCATGACCATGACCTCATCGAAGAAACGGTCGATGGGCGCGCGCAGGGCGGCGAGGGCGGCAAATGCGGCCGGGTAGTCCTCGGCAGCAAGGGCGGCATCGACAGCGGTCTGAGCGGCCTCGGAGGCGTCGGCGAGCGCGAGCTCAACCTCGCCCATCAGGCTGCGGTCATACTCCGCACCAAGCTCGGGCTTGGAGATATGCGCGGCGCGGGCATAGGCGGTCGCCAGGTTGTCGAACGTCTCAGCGTCGTTCTTGCGGGCCTCGTCGAGGGCGGCGCAGCGGGCGAAGAAGACGGACGGGGCGATAATGTGCACCGCGGAGACGGCGGCAACGGTATCGGCCGGGATCTTTTCGTCGCGGGCCATGCTCACCAGGCGGCCATGGAAGAAGTCACGAACCTGCTGGGCGACCTCGGCGGCGTCGAACTCAATGCCCTGCTCGCTATAGAGCTCGAGCGCAAAGTCGATGAGCGACGTGGGGTCGATCGGCAGGCGGTCGCGCAGGATGTTGATGATGCCGATAGCGGCACGACGCAGCGCGTAGGGGTCCGAAGAGCCGGTCGGGGGCTCGCCGATGGCAAAGATACCGGCGATGGTATCGAGCTTGTCGGCGCAGGCCACGATGCAGCCAGCGGTGCCCTCGGGCAGCTCGTCACCGGCAAAGCGAGGACGATAGTGATCGCGAATAGCATGGGCGACCTCGTCGTTCTCCCCCATCGCGGTGGCGTAGTAACCGCCCATCACGCCCTGCTGGCTCGTGAATTCGACGACGGCGTTGGATACCAGGTCGGCCTTGCACAGGTGCGCGGCGCGAGCAGCGTCAGCGGCAAGATGGGCACCCAGGTGAGCCTCGCGGGCAATAGCGAGCGCGAGCTGCTCAATACGCTCGGACTTGGCGAGCACGCTACCGAGTTTCTCCTGGAAGGCAACCTTGGCCAGACGCTCACGGAACTCGTCGAGGGAGATCTTCAGGTCCTCCTCGTAGAAGAACTTGGCATCGTCCAGACGTGCGCGCACGACGCGCTCGTTGCCGTCGATCACGCGCTCGGCATTCTCGGGCTTGCTGTTGGAAACGACCACGAACTCACGCGTGAGCTTGCCCTCGCCGTCATAGATCGGGAAGTAGCGCTGGTTGGTGAGCATGGACTCGCAGATGATCTCGTGCGGGACCTTGAGGAACTCCTCATCGAAGGTACCGACGAGCACCGTCGGCCACTCGCAGAGGTTGATAACCTCCTCGAAGACCTTCTTGGGCGTATCGACATGGCAGCCGGGACGGGCAGCCTCGACCTCGGCGATACCGGCGAGAATCGCCTCGCGACGGCGCTCGGCAGAGAGCACGCCGGCGTCCTCGAGCACTTGCTCGTAGGCGGCGGGGCTAGCGACAACGTGGTCACCGGGGCCAAGCACGCGATGGCCGCGCGTGGTATTGCCGCTCGTCACGTCGGCAAACGACACGGGCACAACGTCCTCGCCCAGAAGGCAGCAGATCCAACGGACCGGGCGCACGAAGGTGGCGTGCTCGTGGCTCCAGCGCTGAGAGCGGTAGTTGGGCCACTGCAGGCCGGCGATGGTCTTCTCGCACAGAGCGGTCAGAATCGGCGTAGCCGGTGCGGAAGGAATATTCTTCTCGGCAAAGACGTACTCGCGGCCGTCGGTGTCCTCGCGACGGACCAGATCCTCGGCAGCCACACCGCACTTGCGGGCGAAGCCCTGGGCGGCCTTGGTGGCGTTACCGTCAGCGTCGAAGGCGATGTTGGCCGCAGGGCCACGCTTGACCTCGTGAACCTCATCGGTCGCGGTGGCGACGTCGGCAACGAGCGCAGCCAGGCGACGCGGGCTCGAGATCACGCGGACCTCGCCATGGGCCAGACCGGCCTCATCGAGGCCCTTGGCGATCATGGTGCCAAGCTGCTTGACGGCATTATTCAGCGGTGCAGAGGGCATTTCCTCCGTACCGATCTCAAACAGGAAATCCTTAGCGTCTGCCATGGCTTACGCCACCTCGCCTTCCTGGTCGGCATTCTCGTTCACTCCGGCGACCTCGGCCATGTAGGCCTCGCAGCACGCCTTGGCGACGGCGCGGACGCGCAGGATGTAGTTGGCACGCTCGACCGCGGATAGGGCACCGCGGGCATCGAGCAGGTTAAAGGCGTGACTGCACTTCATGACGCAGTCGTAGGCCGGCAACGGCAGCTTGCGCTCCAGGCAGGAATGGCACTCGGCCTCGTAGTCGTCAAACTTCTGACGCATCATCTCGACGTTAGCGACCTCAAAGTTATAGGCACTGAACTCGCGCTCGTTCTCGAGGAACACGTCGCCGTAGGTCATGGGCGTGCCATCGGGCAGGTAGCTCCACACCAGATCGTAGACCGAGTTGACGCCCTGGGCGTACATAGCGATACGCTCCAGGCCATAGGTGATCTCGACGGGCACGGGGTCGACCTCGATACCGCCCACCTGCTGGAAGTACGTGAACTGCGTAACCTCCATGCCGTTGAGCCAAACCTCCCAGCCAAGGCCCCAGGCGCCGAGCGTCGGGCTCTCCCAGTCGTCCTCGACAAAACGAACGTCATGGTCGTTGGGGTCCAAGCCAATGGCGGCAAGAGACCCCAGATAAAGCTCCTGGGCGTTGACCGGCGAGGGCTTGATGAGCACCTGGAACTGATAGTAGTGCTGCATGCGGTTGGGATTCTCGCCGTAGCGGCCGTCGGCGGGACGGCGGCAGGGCTGCGCATAGCAGGTGCGCCACTCGGCGGGACCGAGCGAGCGCAGCGTGGTCGCGGTGTGGAAGGTACCGGCACCGACCTCGGAGTCATAGGGCTGCATAATGACGCAGCCCTGCTCGCCCCAGTACTGCTGGAGGCGCAGGATGATGTCTTGGAAGGAAAGCGATGAAGCGTTCATGCCTCTAATATCCCCTCGTCGAAACGATTACACGGTTAGGTACTGTACTATAGCGGTTTTTAGTCGATAGCGCCCAGACGGTTAAGCGGCCAGTAACGCACGAGCGCCACGGCGATCAAATCAGAGCGATCAACGGGACCAAAGTAGCGTGAGTCGGCTGAGTTCTCGCGGTTGTCGCCCATCACCCACACGCAGCCGTCGGGGACGGTGTAGGGATAGCTCACCTGGGCGGCGGGCGCCTGGACCGAAAGCGGCCAGCTCATGCCGGTCGTATAGTCCTCATCGAGCGCCTGGCCGTCGACGACGACCTTGCCGTCCTGAAGGTCGACCGTCTGACCGGCCGTGGCGATGACGCGCTTTACCAGCACGTCATGCTCGGACGTGGCATCGGGGTTATGGAACACCACGATATCACCCTGTTTGACGGGCTGACCGAGCTCGAGGCTCACCTTTTGTGCCAGGATCTGGTCGCCAATCTCGATCGTGTCCTCCATGGAGCCGGTGGGCACCACAAAGGGCTCGACCACAAAGGTGCGGATCAGGAAGGTGGCCACGAGCGCGATTGCGATGACCGCGATCCACTCAAAAGCGCCCCTCAACGCGGAATGTTGCGTAGGAACCATACTCACTCCTCGCTCTGCGAATACGAAGCGTCAAGGATCTCCTGAGCGTAAGCGCGCTCCTCGGGCGTAAGCCGCGCCGTCTCGATCAGGTCGGGGCGCCAGCGGCAGGTACGCTCGATGGCGTTCTTGCGACGCCAGGCATCGACCTTGGCGTGATCACCGCTCACGAGCACTGGAGGCACGCCCTCGCCGTTGAACTCGGCAGGACGGGTGTACTGCGCGTACTCGAGCAGACCACCGTCCTCGGCAGTCGAGAATGACTCGTCCACGTTGCTCATCTCGTCACCAAGGGCGCCGGGAATTAGGCGTACGACGGCATCGGCAACGACCATAGCGGGAAGCTCGCCGCCCGTGAGCACGTAATCGCCGATCGACAGACGCTCGTCGGCATACGCATAGGCACGCTCGTCGACACCCTCGTAACGGCTGCAAACAAACAGCAGACGCTCACTTTTGAGCAGGCGCTCGGCCACATGCTGCGTAAAGGGCTCGCCGCAGGGAGTGAAGAACACCACCGTGGGCTTGGGGCCCTCCGCGCTAATGGCCTCGATGGCCTCGGCGATAGGCTCGACCTTCATGAGCATGCCCTGCCCGCCGCCGTACGGCTCGTCATCGACGGTACGATGGCGGTCGTGCGTCCAGTCGCGCAGGTTATACGCCTTAAAATCAAAAAGGCCGGCCTTGCGGGCGCGGCCCAAGATCGACGTGGACATAACGGGCTCAAACATCTCGGGAAAGACCGAAAGGGTCTCAATCAGCATGTTGTCCTCCCTACTTGTCCATATCGATCAAGCCATCCATCACGTGGACGGAAATTGTTCCTGCATCGGGAAGATCGAGCACGACCTGCTCGATCACGGGAATCAGTACCTCGCCGTACCGATCGCCTTCGACAACCCAAACATCGTTGGCAGGCGTCGACATGATCTCGACAATCGTGCCGAGCGAACCGAAGCGCTCGTCGACCACCTCGCGACCCATCAGGTCGGTATAGGCGGCGTCGAGCGAATCGAGCTCAAAGTCGTCACGATTTGCCAGCACATAGCATCCCGTGATGCCCTCGGCGGCCGTCAAGTCGTCAATGCCCTCAAACGAGACCAGATCGCCATCGCCCGTATCGGTGACGGACACGACCGTGCAAAAGCGGTCGCGCTTGAGCGCCGGCGGCGTCAGGGCGACGCGCATACCCGGCTCTAATACAGAAGGAAGCCCCCGCAGCGGCTGCGCGAGGACCTCCCCCTTCCTTCCGTGCGGCTTGACCACACGGGCGATGTTTTTGTACTGGGACCTCAAGGTCCTAGCCCAGAACCTCTACCTCGACAGCAGTGTCGAGGCGAGCGGCCAGTGCACGGGCGAGCGTGCGAATGGCCTTGATGGTACGGCCACGACGGCCGATGACCTTGGCGACGTCATCCTCGGCGACCGAAACCTCAATCGTAGAGGCGTCGTCACCATCGATGACCTCAAGGCTCACGGAATCCGGGTCGTCGACGATCTGAACAACGAGATATTCGACGAGATCGGCGATGCGATCTGAGAGCATTGCCTCACCCTCGAGCTGTGCAGCGTCAACCTCAGGCACGATTTACTCCTCAGCGGCCTCAGCGGCAGCCTTAGCGGCCTCGGCCTCTTTGGCGAGCTGCTTCTTGGACTTCTTGACGACGGTCTCGGTCTTCTCGCCCTCGTTGGCGGCCTTGACCAGAGCGGCGACGGCGTCGGTGAGCTGAGCGCCCTTGGACTGCCAGTCGGCGATCTTCTCGAGGTCGAGGTTGATGGTCTTGGGGGCGGTCATCGGGTTGTAGCGGCCAACCTCCTCGATGATACGACCGTCACGCGGGGCGCGGGAATCGGCGACGACGACACGGTAGTACGGACGCTTCTTAGCGCCGTGACGAGCAAGGCGAATCTTGACTGCCAAAGGAAACTCCTCCAACCAAGCAGCTTTAGGCTGCAACTACAAACAAACAGTTGAACATAATACGCCATCGACGCGGGCAGGTGAAGTCCGTGAGACCAACTTCTTCGGTGTAGTCGAGGGCAAATCCATATCTTAGACAAGAATTCGGGATTTGCAAGCACATACACGCACCCCACATGAGCTGCGCGGTATACTCATGACATGGAAAGACGCGAACATACATACGGTTATGAGGATGCCATGGGCGTCACGCCGCCTCCCTGGACGGGTCCGGCAGTGGGCCTGATGGACCTCGATGCGTTTTTTGCGAGCGTGGAAATGCTCGATCATCCCGAATGGCGCGGAAAGCCGCTCATCGTGGGCGGAGACGCCGATTCGCGTGGCGTCGTGTCCACGTGTTCTTACGAGGCACGTCGCTTTGGCGTGCACTCCGCCATGCCCTCAGCCGAGGCACGGCGCTTGTGCCCGCAAGCCATTTGGACGCACGGGCACTTTGATCGCTACCGCGAGGTGAGCGCGCAGGTCATGGCGATTCTTGCCGAGGAGACGCCGCGCGTTGAGCGCGTATCGATCGACGAAGCCTTTATCGATATCACACCGGGTCGCTTTGCGCCCGAGGACCCGCTGCTGGTTGCACGGCGTATAAGCGACCGCGTGGCAGCGCTGGGAGTGACGTGCTCCATTGGCGTAGGCTGCAACAAGACGGTCGCAAAGATCGCAAGCGAGCGGGATAAGCCGTTTGGGCTGACCATCGTGCGCCCCGGAACCGAGCAGCGCTTTTTGGCCGCGCTGCCGGTATCTGCCATGAGCGGCATCGGGCGCTCGGCCGAGGAGCGACTGCGCCGCATGCGCATCTACACGCTCGGCGAGCTATCACGTGCACCGGAATCCACCTTGGCCTCTATTTTTGGCGTCAACGGCGAACGCATGCGCCAGCGTGCGCTGGGACTCGAAATCTCCGAAGTCACGAGTCTCGATGAAGGGCGCGAGGTCAAGTCGGTCAGCAATGAGCGCACCTTTGCGAAAGATTTGACTGAGCGTGGGGACATCGAAGCGGCGATTGCGCTGTTGGGAGAGTCGGTTGGACGCCGCCTGCGCCGTCAGGGACTGACGGGCGGCACGGTAACGCTCAAGCTTAAGTATTCGTATGGCAGCGGACGCACGGCGCAGCGGCGGCTTCCCCACCCCACCGACGATGAGAACATCTTTGTGGCGGTTGCGCTCGAACTGCTCGACAACATCTGGCAGGAAGGCATGCATGTGCGTCTGGCGGGTATCGGGATGAGCGACTTTGACCATCAGGGCGGCATCCAGACCGACCTGTTCTGCGAAGTCGACGACCGCGGAGCCCAATCAAGCGACCGTCGCGACCTCTCAGTCGCGATCGATGCCGTCCGAGACAAGTTCGGCGACACCGCCCTATCCTTCGGCCGCCAATCCCGCTTCAACGATTAACCGCCTTTAGGCAAAAAGAAAGCCGGGCAGGTGCGGAAAACCGCAACTGCCCGGCGAAATGCGCGAAGCTAGCTAAAAATCCCCGTATCAAATGAGCTACTAGAGGAGATTGAGGGGGAGCTGGGGGGCGTCACCCCAGAGCTTTTCTAGGCGGTAGAAGTCGCGGGCTTCGGGAGTGAAGACGTGGACGACAACCGAGCCGTAGTCCATGAGCATCCAGGTCTTCTGCTCGCGGCCCTCGATGGAGAACGGATGCTCGCCGCAAGCCTCGGCGACCTTCTCCTCGATCTCGTCGACGATCGAATCGACCTGGCGGTTGTTGGTACCGGTGGCAAGCACAAAGTAGTCGCACACGTCGGAAAGCTCGGTCAGGTCGAGCACCTGCACGTCCTCGCCCTTCTTGTCGTAGGCGGCCTGCGCGGCGGCGCGGGCGACATCCTCGGCGGCGACACCGCTCGCGGACAGCGAGGCGGCGGTGCGGTCGGACGTGGCAACGAAACTCTTGTGCTCCACACCTTCAAGAATCTGCTCGTCAGTCATGGTCTCGTCGGCCATGGAATACCTCTTTCTAGACACACCCGAGCTAGCGCAGCTGGGCGTAATGGTTGTAAATCGTAATAGCCGTGGGATAAAGATAGCGCCCGGACTGGATCACATAGACCAGACCCTGCGCAAAACAGGAGAAGAACAACTCATCGAGCGAGGACTTCCCCACCATCTTGCGCAGCGCATGGGCATAGTCGCCGTGACGGTTGGGCTCGATGGCATCTGCCACAAAGACCACCATATCGAGCGGCGTCATGTCGCAGGCACCCACGGTGTGACGGTCGACAGCTTGGAAAACAGCCGGCGACAGCTCGGGAAAAAGCTGCGGAAGCTCATAGGCGGCAACAGGGCCATGCAAAAGCGGCGTCGCGGCGGAAGGAGAGCCGGCAACCTTGATGCCATAGTGAAGCGCGCGGGCCACGAGCTCGTCATCGGAAAGAACCTTGTCCCAGTCGTGAATTAAGCCGGCGGCAGCCGCATCAAAGCGGTCAACGCCGTAGACCTCGGCCAGATGAAGTGCGGTCTCGGCAACACCCAGCGAATGCACATAGCGCTTGCGCTTATCTTTCATGCGAACATCGAGCAGCTCTTGAATGCGCTTGAGCAGCGCGCGCTCATCGCCCTCAAACTGATCCTCTACCGACAACGTAGCCCCCATCACTCAAAATCTTCTTGACCCAGATCGACATACAAACTGCGCTTGCGAATGTAGCCGAGCACAGACTCGCTCGTAAGATAGCGCACGCTCATGCCGCGGGCAACTCGCTTACGAATGTTCGTCGAGCTGATCGCCAGCGCCGGAATCTGAATATAGCGCACGTCGAACGGCAGCCCCGACTCTTTGATTCGGGCACGCGCCGTATCGATATCAAAGCCCGGTCGCGTCGCCGCAATAAAGGTAGCAAGCTCAGCGATTCGTTCGGCATCATGCCAGGTCACAATATCGATAATCGCATCGGCGCCCGTAATAAAGTAGAGCTTTACCTGCGTCGGGTAAAAGTCGCGAAGGGCATGAAGCGTATCGGCAGTATAGGTCACGCCCGGACGGTCGATCTCGAAACGGCTCGCCAAAAAAGCCGGATTCGCGGCGGTGGCGAGAACCGTCATGGCATAACGGTCCTCAGCAGGCGTCACCGGTTTGTCGAGTTTAAAGGCAGGAGAGCCGGCCGGCATAAAGAGCACAGCGTCCAAGTCGAGCGACTCGCGCGCCTGCTCGGCAGTCACCAAGTGCCCGTAATGAATCGGGTCGAAGGTGCCGCCCATAATGCCAAGCCGAAACTCTTTGCCCTCTTTTATGGGCAGCTCGGGCAAACCGATTCCACCGCGCAGCGACATGGCTTACTCGCCCTCCGAGGTCTCGGCATCGTCCGCGGCATCCGCCGCATCGACAACCTCGACGCCCTCATCCGGAGCATCGGTCACGTCAAGGGCCTCAACGGCAACGTCCTCGCCAGCGTCCTCGAGCTCCTCGTACTCCGAGAAGTCCTCGGCGCCCTCAAAGTCAAAGGCGCGCTGGCAAATGCGGACCTCGTCGCCCGCACGGCAGCCGGCCTTCTCGAGCGCGTCGTCAACACCCATACGCGCAAACTTGTGCTGCAGGTAGATGACGGCTTCCTCGTTTTCCCAGTCGGTCTGGATAACCATGCGCTCGATGGCGCGACCGACCACGCGGAAGGCACCGGGCTCTTCCTGAACAATGCGGAAACGCTTCTCGCGCTGCAGGCGACGGCGCTCCCACTCCTCGTCGCGCAGATCGACCGGCTCATCGGAGACCGCCAGCTCGGCGCGCAGCTTAGCCACCTGCTCGCCCACGGCAAGCATCAGCGTGTTGAGGCCGGCGCCCGTCACGGCGGACACGGCAAAGAACATATGTCCATCGTCGAGCGCGGCGCGCTTAAGGTCGGCAATCTTGTCGGCCGTGCCCGGCGCATCGCACTTGTTGGCGACGACGATCTGCGGACGCTCCGAAAGCTCGGCGCCATACTGCTCGAGCTCACGGTTGATGATGCGGTAATCCTCAACCGGGTCGCGATCCTCAAAACCGCCCGTCATGTCGACGACATGCATGATGAGCGCCGTACGCTCGATGTGGCGCAGGAACTGGTGGCCCAAGCCCTTGCCCTCGCTCGCGCCCTCGATGAGGCCGGGGACGTCGGCAACGACATAGGAGTACTCGCCGGCACGCACCATACCCAGGTTGGGCACGAGCGTGGTAAACGGATAGTCGGCGATCTTGGGTCGGGCGGCACTCATGCGCGCGATAAGCGAGGACTTGCCCACCGAGGGGAAGCCCACGAGCGCGGCATCAGCCATGAGCTTCATCTCGAGCTCAATCCAGTGCTCCTCGGCCGGCTCGCCCAGCTGGGCGAATGCGGGCGCGCGGCGCACCGACGTCACAAAGTGCGTATTGCCCAGACCGCCAGCACCGCCGGGCGCCACAACGACGCGCTCGCCATCATGCACCAAGTCGGCAATCTCGAACATCGGGGTCTGCGTCTCGGGGTCGAGCTCGCGCACCACGGTACCCATGGGAACCTTGAGAATAAGGTCCTCGCCGCTCTTACCGTTACGACGGGCACCCTGCCCGTGCGTGCCGCGCTCGGCGCGGAAGTGATGCTTAAAGCGGTAATCGATCAGCGAAGACAGCTGAGCATCGGCCTGGATGACGACATTGCCGCCACGACCGCCGTCGCCGCCATCGGGGCCGCCCTTGGGGACAAATGCCTCGCGCCTAAACGACATGCATCCGGCTCCGCCGTCGCCGCCGCACACGTTAATGCGGCTGATATCGGTGAACTGTGACAACAGAATCGCCTCCTACAAAAAGAGGGAGACCCTTGAATCCTAAAACTCAAGTGCCTCCCACATATGTGCTCTATGAAGGGTGAATTACGCGTTCGCGAGCGGGCGTACGCTGACCCTGTGCTTGATACCCTTGTGGAACTCAACGGTACCGTCGACCAGCGCGAACAGCGTGTCGTCCTTGCCACGGCCAACGTTCTCACCCGGGTGGATGTGCGTGCCGTGCTGACGGACGAGAATCGTGCCCGTGGTTACCGTCTGGCCGGCATAGCGCTTCGTGCCAAGGCGCTGACCGCGGGAGTCACGGCCATTACGGGAGGAACCGAGTCCTTTTTTGTGTGCCATTGTGTATACCTACTCTTTCGTTACGAGTGTAATCTACTCGGCGACGGGAGCCTCGGCAACAGCCTCGGCCTCTGCCTTGACAGCCTTCTTGGCGCGGGACGTAGCCTGGACCTTCACGATCTTCAGCTTGGTGAGCTGCTGACGGTGACCCTTCAGACGACGATAGCGCTTACGCTTGTGGAACTTGAAGACCAGCTGCTTCTCGCCCTTGAACTGCTCAACGATCTGAGCGGTAACCTTGGCCTTGGCCAGCTTGTCGGGATCGGTGACGATCTTTTTACCATCGTTGAGGAAGATGACCGGCAGGGTGACCTTGTCGCCCTCATTGCCCTCGATCTTCTCGACGGTGATGACATCGTCGGTGGCGACCTTGTACTGCTTGCCGCCCGTGTTAACGATTGCGTACATGTTTACTTGCCCTTCATGCATCAGTTAGTGCAACAGCCGAATATAGTAGCAGGCGAAAATACCCCCGTCAACGAGTATGTGGAGCAAATCCACAAGTTCGCACAGGTATGGGGCTGACGAGTCGGCCCTCGTCGTCCTCGCATGCTTGATTCTGACGCTCGACATCGTAGGAGCAGATGGTCACGAGGTCTTGCATACCGGTGGAAACAATAGGTGCATCCACGCCCGGGGTCAAGCCCTGCAACAAAACATCAGCAGCGGAAAGCAAAATTTCCGGACGCATGGAGCCCTCGTTGTCGGCATGGGTGTCGAGCATGAGCACCAAATGGTCAGGGCGCTCCCCCGCCGTGAGCTCATAGCCCACGAGCGTGTGATCCAAATCCAAGCGCTTGCTCTTTTTGCCGCGCGCGTAGTCGATGCCATGGTCCGCACGCAACGTGTCGATCGCGGCGCGTACCTCATCGGCGCTCACGGGCGCCTCGGGATCCAGGTGCAGGTCGATGCGATACGACAGGCGCGTGAGCTGAGCCGTGAGCGCCGGCGTGCGCACGTCGATGTAGGCAGCCTCGATAGGCGCCAGATCGGCAGGCGATGCAGCGGCCAGACGCTCAAAGGCCTCGTCAAGCGCGACGAACTCGGTCATAAACAGGTCATACCACTCGCAGGTCGACGACGTGCCCACGGGCAGCGCCGACGAAAAGCCCACGCGCATATGCGGTGAGAAACCCTGCGTCACGGCATAGGGCAGGCCCGCACGGCGCACGATACGCTCAATGGTATGGATTAGTTCCAAATGGCCCAGGTACTTGAGGCGATCACGCTTGCCGTAGCGAACGCGCAGCCTAAAGAGCGTGGGATTGTCGGTCAAACGCTCACTCATGCGCGATCACCCATCAATACATTCTTGGCGTGGAGCGTGGGGCAGATTCCGCAACCGGTGCACGACGTGCGGGTGCAGTCGGGCGTCGTGACGCCCTCGAGCGAACGGCGGTATTCGCGCTCGAGGAAGCCGCGCGAGCAGCCGGGGCTCACGTGCTCCCAGGGCAGACGCCAGTCCAGCTCATAGGGCAGGTGCACGAGCTCGTTGAGGTCGATGCCGTTTTTGGCAGCGGCCTCCTTCCAGTTGTCGAGCGAAAAGTGCTCCACCCAGGCGTCGAAGCGCGAGCCCGCACGCCAGGCATCGATGATGACCGGCGTCATATCGCGACCGGCACGGGAGAGCGCAGCCTCGATGAGCGAGGTCTCGGCATCGTGGTAATGCACGCGGACGGCACGGTTACGAACGCTCGTGATGAGCAGCTTCTGGCGGCGCTTGACGTCGTCGTAATCGAGCTGCGGGCACCACTGGAAGGGCGTTGCCGCCTTGGGGATGAACACCGAAACCGAGATAGACACCGAGATAGACCCGCGGCGCGCCTTGGGCACCACGGAACGGCCAAGCTCCAGCACGTGATCGGCCAGGTTGGCGATAGCCACGATGTCCTCATCGCGCTCGTCGGGAAGGCCCATCATGAAGTAGAGCTTCATGCGGTTCCAGCCGGCCTCGAAGGCTGCCTTGGCCGCGCGATCCAAGTCCTCCTCGGTCACGTTCTTGTTGATGATGTCGCGCATACGCTGGCTGCCCGCCTCGGGCGCGAACGTCAGGCCGCCCTTCTTTTCGCCGGCGACCGACTCGGCCATATCCACGCCAAACGAATCCAGGCGCTGCGAGGGAATGGACACGCGAATGCCCGTGTCTTCCAGACGGCGGTTAAGGCGACCGAGCACATCGCGGATGCAGGAGTGGTCGGTCGTCGAAAGCGAGGTAAGCGACACCTCGTCATAGCCGGTCTTTTCCAGGCCCTGGATCACCGACGAGACGATCTGGTCGGCCGAACGCTCACGCACCGGGCGATACGTCATGCCGGCCTGGCAAAAACGACAGCCGCGAGCGCAGCCGCGCAGAATCTCGATAGACAGGCGGTCGTGAACCAGCTGCGCATAGGGCACGCACGACTGCGACAGCGGATTCGTGGCGCCGAAATCCTCGACGACGCGTTTGTAGACCACGGTCGGCGCATCCTTGCCCTCGCGCGGCACGGTGTAGCCATGCGGCGAGCAGGGCTCGTCGTGACGAACCTCATAGAGCGACGGCACGTAGTTGCCGGCAATGGATGCAAGCTGCTCAACAATCTGCGCGCGCGGGACTCCTTCGTCGCGCAGGCGGTGATGCAGCTGGCAGGTCTCGAGCAGCGATTCCTCGCCCTCGCCGATGAGGATGGCATCGAAGAAGGCCGCGTACGGCTCGGGGTTGTACACCGAGGGGCCGCCGGCGATGATGATGGGGTCGTCTTCACCTCGGTCGGCCGCTAACAGCGGAATGCCAGCGAGGTCGAGTGCCTCAAGGAAGTTCGTCACCGCCATCTCGTGCGGCACATGCAGACCGACGATATCAAACGAAGCGACGGGGGCGGCACCCTCGAGCGACAGCAGCGGAATACCCGCCTCGCGCATGGCGTCACCCATATCGGGCCACGGCACATAGCCACGCTCGCAGGAGATGCCCTCGGCCTGGTTAAGGATGTTGTAGAGGATGGCGATACCCTGGTTGGGCAGACCGACCTCGTACACATCCGGGTAGATCAGGCAGCAACGGTAGTCGGCATCGGCCTTGGAAAGCGTGCCCCACTCGTGATCGATATAGCGACTCGGCTTTTCGACCTTGGCGAGCAGCGGCTCAATTAAATGAAAACAGTCTTGATACGGAACGCGCAACGGAAAACCCCTAAGCAGCGAGATCGGATGCGTCCTCGTAGGACGCCATAGGACGGGTAGCGCCCGCGACCGTGGTCACCAGATCGCGAACGCGGGAGAACGTGGCAGTGACCACCTCGTTGGCACGGCTGTAGTCGACATCGCGCTCGTAGAGCGAAACGAGCGCACGGCCCATGCCATAGGTGCCCGCGGCGGCAGTAAGCGCCTTGACGGCAAACCCAATATGCGGCGTCTGTTTGACGAGCGCGCGGGTGAACGCGCGGATCACAAGACCGCCGGCAAGCACGCCCGCGACCTCGTAGCCGCGCTCAGGCTTAATGCCGCGTCCAAAGACGGCAGCGAGCTCAAAGAGCATGCCCACCTGCGCCAGCGCCATCACGGGATAATCGGCGCCCGGCAAAAACACCAGCGCACCGGTCGCCATATTGGTGAGCGCGCACGAGGTGATGATACGATTGGCCGCCGCGATGCGCATGAAGGCAAAGTTCGCCGCAAAAGCCGTTTCCTTGTCGGTGCGATCGAGAATCCAGCGGGCAAGCGTCTCGAGCAGATACGTCTTATCGGTTGCCGCTACCACGCCGAGCATGGGCGTGGACTCCTCGATAAACGGCACCTCCACAGCAGACTCGGCAAGCACGCATACGGGCGCGCCGGCGATCACGAGCTCCTGCACGGCACTCTCCAAGCGGTCGGAACCACACGAGAGCACCAGCACCACATCGGTATCGGTCTTTGGAGCAATTCGCTCCTCCCCCAGACGTTCGACGCGCACAATGCCCGAGGTCGTCTGCGGCACAAAGGCGTCACGCACCGTCTCGGCCAGAAAGCGCGAGGCGGACGAATCCAGATAGACCGAGACGCGCACCGGCGTATCGGAATCCTTCTTAACGGACGCGCCCATCTTAAAAGCGCGGGTCAGCTTATCTACGGGAATTTTCATAGCAAACCCCTCCAGCGGTTACGCGGCGCCCGAACGATGCCGCCATATGGATTGTACGATACCCACCGTCAGCAGCTGAATCATCATCGAAGACGAACCGAAGCTAATAAACGGTAGCGGAATACCGGTAATCGGCATCATGCCAATGCACATGCCGATGTTTTCGAAGGTCTGGAACGCCCACATGCCAACGATGCCCACACACGATAGGCGCAAGAACAGCGACTCACACTTAAAGGCGACGCGAATCGTCGAAAAGATCAGCAGCACGTAGAGGCACAGGAGCAAAAAGGAACCGCAAAAGCCAAAGGTCTCGGATAGGAAGGCGAAGACAAAGTCGGTGTGGAACTCAGGAAGAAAGCCGCCGGCCGACTGCGTCGCATGGCCCAAACCCTTACCAAAGAAGCCGCCCGAGCCAACGGCGATAAGCGACTGCTGCAGGTTGTAGGCATCGTCCGAATCGGCATTATCGGGGTCGATAAAGACCGTCAGGCGGTTCATCTGATACTGCTTGATGAGCACATCGTGGCCGAGCAACGAATCAAAGACCGAATCGAGCGCCAGGACGAGGGCCACCAGGCCCACGAGCAGGGCCAGGGTCGACAGCACCCATTCGCGGCGTGCACCGCTCATGCAGATGACGATGGCGCCCGAGACCAGCACGACCAGGCCCGAGCCCAGGTCGCCCATGGCGACGACGGCCAAAAACGGAATGGACAGCATGCCGCAGAGCTTGACGTAGTCGCGAACGGTATCGATGCGGCCGTTATACTGCGAGCCAAGCGTGGCGATAAAGAAGATGGTGATGAGCTTGGCAAGCTCAACCGGCTGGAATGTCAAGCCGATACCGGGAATCTTGATCCAGCCCGTCATGCCCAGACCGCCCGTATAGGACAGACCCGGAATCTTGGGTGAGAAGATAACGATCAGGTCGATGACGAGCAACGCTGTCGAGAAATTGGAAATACCGCGCAGGTCGGTACGCCAGACCAGCACCGCCAGCACCGCCCCGATGCCAATTCCCAGAAGATGACGTGAGAACGAAGCATCGGCCTTAAACTGCGAAGCCGACCAGATAATGATGGCACCGTAGGCGACGAGCGCCACTGTAGCCACGAGCACACCGATATGCACCTTTTGGCGAAACGTGCCGCGCGAGGCCGAAAGTTGCTTGTTGACGCGGTCCAGGCTGCTGCGAGAGCCGGTCTTGGTTGAACGGAACAGATCCGCCGGAGAAAAATCCATCGCAACCTCCTATCGAACCGAAGAATCGCCCGAGGCCGAAGAGGTATCGGGCTCGTCATAAATCACGCCGAGCACATCGCGCACGACATGCATCGCGGTATCTGAGCCACCGCCGCCCTGCTCCAGAACAGTAGCGATGACATACTTGGGATCATCGGCCGGCGCATAGGCGCAAAACCACGCGTATTCGTCCTCGCCGCTTTTCTCGCCCGTGCCCGACTTGCCGTATACCTGCGGCGTCAGGGTGCCAAAGTGAGCCGCCAGGGACGTCGATGCCGTGTAAATCACGTCGTGCATGCCGTTGCGAACAAGAGCCAAATCCGAATCGCTGTTGATCTTGGCCTCCAGGCGCTTCTTCTTGCCTTTGCCGTTGTACTTATAGGCATCGCCGTCGCCATCGCGCGACACGGCAGACAAAAACACGTGAGGCACGTACTGCTTACCGCCGTTGGCAAGGCCCATGTAGGCGCATGCCATCTGCAGAGGCGTCACCAAAATGTCGCCCTGGCCGATGGCAATGTTGGTCATATCGCCGGCATTCCACTTGCGGTCCTCGGCAGAGGCGTCGGTAAAGTACGACTCTTTCCACTCGGCATCGGGAATACGGCCCGCGCCCTCACTCGGCAGATCGATACCGCAGGTCTTGCCTAGGCCCCAGCGACGAAAGACCTCCTGCAGGCCCTCGGAATGTTGCTCGTCATAAAAGAAGGCCTTGCCCATGTCGTAGAAGACGGGGTCGCACGAGTTGGCGATACCCGACTGCAGCGTCATGGTGCCGTGTCCAGACGTCAGCCAGCAGCGCTTGCCCCAAGCCTTGCCCAGGCCCGTCCAATAGCCCGTGCAGTTGGTTGTCTGCGTTGAAGTGTAGGTTCCAAACTCAAGACCGGCCAGTGCCGAGAGCGGCTTGATGGTCGAGGCCGACATGTACTGTCCGCTAATGGCGCGGTTGAGCAGCGGGTGCGAACCCTTGTCATCATTGAGCTCGGTCCACACGTCATTTGAGACGCCGCCGATAAAGACGGACGGATCGAACTTGGGCTCGCTCGCCATGCCCAGGATCTCGCCATTGTTGGGATCGAGACACACCACAGCGCCGTTGCCGGCATTGCTGTAGCCAGTGGTCTTGGCAAGCTCGATGGCGCTCGCCAGCGCCGTCTCACAGGCCTGTTGGATCTTAAGGTCGAGCGTGAGCTTAATGTCGGAGCCGGCCTTGGCGGGCACGGCGCCGGCCTGACCGGTCACATTGCCCGAGGCATCGACCTTGACGGTCTGCTCGCCACGAATACCCTGCAGCAGGTTTTCGTAGTAGCTCTCAACACCCGCCTGGCCCACGATATCGCCCGACTGGTACGTAATCTTGCCAGCAGAAGCATCATCATCGCCAGAGGTTTTCTTATTCTGGGCCTCGAGCTGCTCGGAGGTAATGGTGCCGGTATATCCCAAGATATGGCATGCCGTCTCGCCATATGGATACTGGCGCTCGGTACGCTCGGCAATCTTGACGCCCGGGAACTCGCCGGCGTGCTCCTGAATATAGGCAACCGTGGAGCGACGGACGTCCGTCGCGATGGTATGCAGGCTCTGGGCGCCCTCGGAATTGTCCTGAATATTGCGCAGAACCGCCACGTAGGGCATACCGAGCACGTTGGCAAGATGACGAACCAGAACCTCATCCTCAGCAAGGTCGCGATAGGCCACGACAGCAAGTGAGGGACGGTTCTGGACAAGCGCCACGCCATTGCGGTCGAGGATGCGACCGCGCACAGCGGGTGTGGTAACGGTGCGCGTCTGATTGCTATTAGCCTGCTTTTCGTAATAGTCCGACGAGACCATCTGCATGCCCCACAGCTTGACGGCAAGCGCCGCGAACATCGCGCCCACACCCGTGGTGAGGATGGAGAAGCGGCCCTTAAAGGCGGTCGCCGCGGTATTGCCCTCGCCCTCGGTGGCGCGCGGGGCCGTTCCATGCTGCGTATCGTAGGTAAAACGGGAATCGCCGCGACGCATGATGACCAGCGCGACCACGATGGCCACAACCAGCACGATACCGGCGATAATAACCGTCATCTGGGAAGACATCTACAGGCCTCCCCTATTTGAGCTTGCGGGTCTTGGGCTTAAAGCGCATGCCCGTCTGGCGTCCGCCACGTGCGGAGAATCCATAACCGGACTGCGGCACGACGCCGGACATCAAAAACGGAATGGCAACCAGACCCGTCAGGATCGAAGACGGCAGCGCATGGCCGAAGAGCGCCACGACAAAGCTCGTCTCCAAACCCATAAACAGCAAGATGATGCTGTAGATCACATTAATGACAAGCGCGAAGGCACCCACAGTGATGCCGCGCGCGCTCGGGGTACCGCCCGTCTGACCGGCGGCGCTATGCACCAGGGCAAAAGAACCCACGGTCAGCAGGAGCGACATAACGCCCACCGGCACGGCAGCGGAAAGGTCATAGAACAAGCCGCTGCAAAAACCGCACACGACGGCACGGGTCGGGTCGCCCGAGAACACGCTTAAGCACACCAGGATAATCATAAAGTTGACGCGACCGCCCGCAATGGAGATCTGCGGTGCCAGGCCCGCCTGCAACAGCACGCACACAATGGCGGCGATTACAAACGTGCGGGAGCTCATCCCCTGCTCGTGTAGATCCATGGACATGCCCCCTATTCGCTCGAGCCGGAATCGGTCGTCTCGGACGTGTCGGAACTGTCATCCGGGCTCTCGTCCTTCGTCTTGGTCGCAGCATCGCGCGACGTTCCCTGCGGCGTGCTGTTGGCCGTGTTCACGTCCTCATCCGAGGCCGACTGTTCGTCGGTCAGCGAGGTGATGACCAGCACTTCCTCGTTGTTCTCGGCCGTCGTCTGGGCGCGCACCACAATGGTGTAGTACACGTCGTTTGCCGATTTCTCAACCGACGAGACGGTGCCGAGCGGAAGACCCTTGGGGAACACACCGCCAATGCCCGAGGTCACGATGATGTCGCCAACCTTAACGTCGGAATCGACGCTCACATACTCAAGACGCAGCGTGCCGTCAGCCTGACCCTGCAGCATGCCCTGGGCGCGCGTGTCCTGCACCATAGCGGACACGCCCGAGTTCTCGTCGCCAATCAGGCGCACGGTGGACGTCTTGGCCGAGACTTCGATGATCTGTCCGATAACACCAGCCGAACTCGTCACAGGCATGTTGATGGTAAGCCCGTCTGTAGAACCCTTGTCGATGGTGACGGTCGAGGTCCAGGCATCGCCCGAGGCGCCGACGATACGAGCTGCAGTGGACTTGAGGTTGTAGGTCGACTGCAGACCGACCAGACCCTCCAGTCGCTCGGCGGTCTTTTGAGCCTCGGAGAGCTCGGCGACCTTAGAGGTCAGCTCCTCGTTTTGCTTCTTAAGCTCGTCAAGCGTGTCCTGCGACGCCGTAAGGTTAGAGAACACGTTACCGACCGCATTGAAGGGAGCCGCCACAGCCGAGCCCAGAAAACGCACCGGCGAGGTAATCGTCGTCACGCCCGAACGCACGGCATGAATCGGCCCCGTCTCGCCCTCGCGAATGTAAAACGTGAGCAGCAACACCGAAATCAGGCTGAAAACAATCAACGGGCGCATACCCGTTGATTGTCGCTTGGTATTCAGATTTGTGGAGAAACCCGAAGATCGTGCCAAATGGAATCCACCTTTTGGAAATTAAGCATTGGTCTGGACGAAGCCGCCATCAAACGCATTGGCCTCGAGCACGCGGGCACAGCCGTTAACAACGTTATCGAGCGCCGTGGGGCTGACGTTGACCGAAACGCCGGTCTCATCGCGCAGGCGCACGTCGAGACCGCGCAGCAGCGCGCCGCCACCGGTCAGCAAAATGCCGTAGTACATAAGGTCCGAGGCAAGATCGGGAGGCGTAGCGTCGAGTGCGTCCTTGACGGCCTTGGCCATCTCGTCGAGCGGCTTGTTGAGTGCGCGACGAATCTCCTCGCTCTCGATGCGCACGGTCTTGGGCAGACCGGTGATCACGTCGCGGCCGTTGACCTCGACGTCGAGCTCATCCTTGAGCGGCACGGCGGAGCCGACCTTGATCTTGATGTCCTCTGCCGTACGCTCGCCGATGGCCAGGTTGTAGGCATCACGAACGTGCGTGAGGATGGCCTGATCGAACTCGTCGCCGGCAATACGGATGGACTGCGAGACGACGATGCCGCCCATAGCGATAACGGCAACCTCGGTGGTACCGCCACCGATGTCGATGACCATGGAGCCGGTGGGTTCCTCGACGGGCAGGTCGGCGCCGATAGCGGCGGCCATAGGCTCTTCGATCAGATAGGCCTGGCGGGCACCGGCCTGGATCGTGGCCTCAAAGACAGCGCGCTTCTCGACCGACGTGACACCGGAGGGAACGCAGACGACAACACGCGGACGCGGAGTCCACGGATAGCGCTTCTCGGACGCCTTATCGATAAAGTAGCGAAGCATGGCCTCGGTAACATCGAAGTCGGCGATGACGCCGTCCTTCAGGGGACGAACGGCCACGATGTTGCCGGGCGTACGGCCGAGCATGCGCTTTGCCTCGATACCGACCGCCAGGATGCGCTCGTCGTTTTTGTCGATGGCGACAACGGAGGGCTCGCGAATGACGATGCCCTTGCCGCGCACGGAGACAAGCGTATTTGCGGTGCCGAGGTCGATGGCAAGATCGCCCGCATAGCTACCGAAGAACATATCCATCAAAGAAAACAACGCAACTCCTGATGTGTTGGATGATTGCTGGAAAACTACTAACTCATCATACTAGCGCAAGCCCGGCACCTCACTTGCGGTGAAGCGCCGGGCAAAGCTAAATCCCATAAGGTCACTACTGGTTGTCAGCAGCCGAGAAATCCATATCGAGCGAAGAAACGGCCCAGCCGATATGATTGTCGGAGCGCACGAATTTGACGGTGTACTCCTGCTCGCCGCCCTTGGACAGCGATGCCTTCACCTTAGCGGTCGTCTCGGTCATGGACTGATCCATGCCCTCGACGGACACGGTGGCACCCTGCGGAATCGAGGAGATGATCATCGACTTAGCGTCCTCGGACAGGCTCGAGGCCAGGCAAGACTCGGCCTTTGCGGTGTCACCGTCACCGGCAGCCTGGAACAGATCGGTAACGACAGACTCCTGAGACGGGAAGCCAAAGCCGCGCGTGTAGGCAAAGCCCAGACCGCCCGCGGCGATCAAAATGAGCAGAAGCAGCACGATGAAGACTTTGAGGCCCGTGTGGCGATGGCGGCGACGGACCTTGGCCTGCTTACGATCCTGACGGTCCTGCTGGACCATCTCGGACTCGGACAGCGTAAAGAAGCCGGTGTCCGAGGGATCGGGCATAAACTGACCGGTCGCGCCCGTAGGATCGAGCGGGTCGACAGCGGGAGCGTCCATCGCGGGCGCCGGAGCCGTGGCCATAGCCGTCTGGGCAGACAGCGCAGCAAGCGAATCCTGCACGCGGGCAAGCTCATCGGCCTGCTCGGAGGTGAGCTGGTAGATGCCATCGGCAGTAGCGGCGTTAAAGGCGTCGAGTGCGTCGGAGGGACGGCCGGCGGCAGAAAGCGCCTGACCCATGCCGGCGTTGAGTGCACGCGTGTCGTCGCGGGGGCCGGCAAAGTCGATAGCCGTGCGGTAGGTCTCCACGGCATCCGCCGGACGGCCGAGCTTAATGAAGCAACGACCGAGCTCGCCGAGTGCGGCGGCAGGAGCCGGATTGGCGCCGTCGATGGCAGCCTGACGGAAGGCGGTTCCCGCGTTGGCATAGTCGCCCGACTGGAACAGCGCATTGCCTAGGCCCAGATAGGCCTTGAACGGCGTGGCATAGGAAGCATCCTGCGTAGCGGCAGAAAACGCCTGAGCGGCCGTCGTGTAGTCGCCCACGGCGGCGAGCGCCTTGCCGCGGTTGGTGAGCAGCGCGCCGCGCTTGCCGTAGGTACCGTCGTTGAGGGCGGCGGCATAGGCCTCGGCGGCCTCGGCATACATGCCCAGGTGCATCAAGGCGTTGCCACGAAGGTGATCGGCCTCGCCCATAATCTCATCGGGAGTCTTTGCCGCCCCAAGCATCTGGGCTGCAGCAGAAAAATCACCCGCGCGGTAAGCGGCGCGGCCCTGTTGGATCAGCTGGCTATTCAAGGAAGTCCCCTTTACTCGTGAACGATCTCGACATGGACGATCTCGTCGCCGGCACGCAGCTGCGAAATCACATCGAGACCCTCGACCGTGGTACCAAAGACGGTGTAACCGGAATCGAGGTTATGCTGGGCACCCAGGCAGAAGTAGAACTGCGAACCCGCGGAATCGGGGTCCATGGAGCGTGCCATGGCAAGGGCGCCATCGACATGGCTGTTGCGCGGATTGGTCGCAAACTCGCCCTTGATGCAGTAGCCGGGGCCACCGGTACCGGGCATACCGTCGGGGCCCTCAAGACCGGCAGCGACGTCGGCGCCGGACATGTCGCGGGTATTGGGGTCGCCGCCCTGGATAACAAAACCGGGCACATAGCGATGGAACTTAAGGCCATCATAGAAGCCCATCGTGGAAAGCTCGCAGAAGTTCGCGACATGAATGGGAGCGCCCTCGCCGTCAAACTTGACCTTGATGGTACCCTTCGACGTCTCGATTACGGCGCACTCGTCGCCGACAAGCTGATACTCGGGCGTGTAGAGCTCTTTCTTAAAACCAAACATGTGGTTCCTTCCTCGTGCGTTTAAAGCATATTTGTACGAATTGTAGCAATAAGCACGGGTTTACATCAATTGCGCACGTAGGTTATGCCGACTATGGCGAACTAATTTTAGGAACGCTGCTGCGGCTTCCAGGAACCCACATTGGCATCGTACTGGTTCAGCGCGCTGTTGCCGCCCTGCGCGATGGGCGCCAGGATCTCGCTTTGGTGGGAACTCATCGACTCGCCATCGGGAATGGCCAGCGAGATATCCCAGCTCTGGCAGATCACGTCGACGCGCTCATACATCCACTCGGCAAGCTGCTTTAAGTGGGCGATGTCATCCGCATAGACCGTATCGTCCTGTACTTTCAGGTTGTTGAGCTCATCTTGCGTCTTTTTGATCTGGTCGCGCAGGGCGTAGGCACTCTGCGACAGCTCCTGACGGGTGGACAGCGGCGTTCGGAGATAACCGTTGTTAAAGGAATCGATGACCTCGCCGATCTGGTCCTCGTCAGCGTAGGACACGATGGTCTGATACAGACCGTCGAGCCTGGTATAGAGCTGATCATCGGTGAGCACGGTTTCTTCCTGGACCACCTCGGCAGAATCGCCCTGCTTGGTATCGTCCTCAGTCGCCTCGCCCTTTTGACGCGTGGGGAAGGTGGTTTGTGCAGCTTGGCCAAACTGGTCGTAGAAGCCAGGCATAACACCCATGGGGTCGGTCGTCACGAACCAATAGGCACCACCGCACACGACGGCAAGGACCGCGATGATAATGAGCGGCTTGGGGATATGACGCTTGTGCTTGTGATAGGCGTCCTCGTCGGGATGCACCTTGCGCTTGGGTTTTTGAGCATCGTCATGCAGGGAAACGGGCGTGGGAATATCGACCTTGGGGATACCGAAATCCTTATCGAAAGCTGGCAGCACGCAGGTCTCATTGGGGTCGGCGGCGTCCGAAAGCACCGCAGCGGCAGAGGCCGGCGCATGCGGCACCTCGGTATCGATCTGCTCTTGCGTTAGGCGCGGAAAGCCCGCCGTGCGGCCCGCTGCCAGGTCGGATGCGGCCGCGTCCTCGGAGAGGATACCCGGAGCGGGGCGTCCGCATTTGGGGCACGTGCGATCATGCGGAGAAAGACGGGCACCGCAGCCCTCACAGAACACGAACTCGGTGTGCTCCGGACCATCGCCCGGACCCACATAGGCGTTGCAGTAGGGGCAGAACGAGGCGCCGTCCTCGATAGTCTTAAGGCAATGCGGGCAGATCACGGCATCCTCTTTTCGAAACAATTCAAACGATCGAGGTTAGAGCATAACATCGCCACGGCCCCACAGGAGCAAGGCACCAATTCAACATCGCCAGGGCGCGTAGTTATTTCTTCTTTTTGCTTGGCATCGAGACTTTGATGCCTTGGGCGGACTTGGTCACGCGGGAGCGCTTGACTCCGGTACTCTTCTTTTTCTTGGGCTGGGCCTGGGCCACGCCCTCGAGTGCGCGGGCCTCGGCCTCACGAACGGTGCGAGCTTCGCGGCGCTGCGCCATGTCGGCGGCGACGCGCTTGGCAAAACGCTCCGCCGTCGAACCCGTCGAGCTCACCTTGCCGCCACCGCGACCCAAGCGAACGCGCACACCGCGGCCAAAACCAGTTGCGGCATGACGACGACGCGGCTTGAGCGAATCCATCATCGTGGCGAGCTTAAAGAACACCGAACAAGTAAAGACCACAATGACAGCCAAGATAACCATCTGGCCCATCGTCAGATTGGCAATAGACAGCAGCTCCGGGAATCCGATAACGCCCACCAGGATGCCGGCGACTACAAACACAAAGAGCACCACACGTAAGGGCGTGAGAGGCTGCGAGATGCGCCAGATCAGGCTGACGCTCGCCGCGCACGACGTAAGCAGGCACATCGTAGACAGCGTGAGCTGGCTAAAGCCAAACACCCGCGCCACAAAGATATCGAGCGCCGCAGCCAAAATGACCGCAATCGACGCCGGCAGCGCCCGCTTGAGCACGTTCGTCAGGAACGACCCCTTCACGCGAGCATTGTTGGGCTCCAGGCCCAACACAAAGCCCGGCGCGCCAATACAGAAGAAGTTAATGAGCGTCATCTGGATGGGCTCGAAGGGGTACGGCGGCAGCGCGATGCACAGCGCTGCCAAGCCCATCGAGAACAGCGTTTTGGTCAGGAACAGCGCCGCGGAGCGCTGCAGGTTGTTGATGGAACGACGGCCCTCGGCCACCACGGCAGGCATCGAGGCAAAGTCGTTGTCGACGAGTACGATCTCGGCCACGTTACGCGCGGCATCGGAACCGGCCGCCATGGCGACGGAGCAGTCGGCCTCCTTGAGCGCCAGCACGTCGTTGACGCCGTCGCCCGTCATGGCCACGGTGTGCTCGCGGCGCTTGAGCGCCTGCACGAGCTCGCGCTTCTGCTGCGGGGTCACACGACCAAAGACATGGTAGCGGTCCACTGCGGCATCGAGCTTTGCCGGCGTATCGAGCGTCGTGGCGTCCACATAAGCGTCCGCTCCCGGCACGCCCACCACGCGCGCGATCGACGACACCGTACGCGGGTCGTCGCCACTGATCACGTTGAGGGTCACGCCCTGCTCGTTAAAGTACCCGATGGTCTCGGCCGCCGAGGTGCGGATCTCGTCGCGAATGGTCACAAAGCCCACGGGCTCGGCCTCGCCCACCATATCGCCATCGGGCGTAAAGCCGTCCACGCAGGCCACCACGAGCACGCGGCAGGTATCGGCAAGCTCGGCCACGCGGTTCTCGACCTGCGAAAAGGCGCGCTCTGAAAGCACAAATTGCGCCGCGCCCATCACATAGGAGCCCTGCGCAAACGAGGCACCGCTCCACTTTTTGGACGACGAGAACGGAATGACCGACAGCGGCTCAGACACCTCGACCGGGCGGTCGGCGTAGTAGTTGAGCAGCGCCTGGCAGGTCTCGTTGGCATCGGCCGAAGTCGCACGCGCCACGTTAGCCAGGGCAAAATCGAGCACCGTGGTATCGACGGGAACGGCGGCTTCGCCCTCCCCCGAGCCCATGCCAAAGCCCTCGATCGGCAGCGGATACGTGCCCTCGACCTCCATACGACCCGAGGTAATGGTACCCGTCTTGTCCAGGCACAGCACGTCGACGCGAGCGAGCGTCTCGATGCAGTAGAGCTGCTGCGCCAGCACCTTGCGGCGGGCCAGGCGCACCGTGGCGATGGCGAGCACCGACGAGGTCAGCAGCACCAGGCCTTGCGGGATCATGCCCAGCAGGGCGCCCACCGTGGACAGCAGCGCCGACGAAGGCACATGACCAGCCAACAGCTCGGAGAAGCACCACGAAAGCGCGCTATCGCCCGGGGTTCCCGCGGCATCCCACAGCTCGCTCACACTCGAGGCAAACAACGCCAAACCGAGCGGGATCATGATGATGCTCGCAAAGCGCACGATGGCATTAAGCGCGTTCATGATCTCGGAATTGACCTTTTTGACGTACTTGGCCTCATTATTAATTTTAGCCACGTAGTTGTCGGCGCCGACATGGATCACGCGGGCGCGCAGCAGGCCCGAGTCGATAAAGCTGCCGCTCATGAGCTCAGAGCCCGGCTGTTTCTTAATGAGGTCGCTCTCGCCCGTCAGCAGGCTCTCATTGACGAGCGCCTCGCCCGACACCACCACGGCATCGGCGGGAATCTGGTCACCGCGCCCCAAGCGAATGATATCGTCGAGCACGATCTGGTCCAGGTCGAGCTCCACCTCGGCGCCGTCGCGCACCGCGATGGCCTTCTTAGAGGTGAGCAGCGTAAGCTTGTCGACCATCCGCTTGGAACGCATGGACTGAATGACGCCAATTGCCGTGTTCAAGAACACCACGAACAGGAACGTCAGGTTTTTAAACGAACCGGTCAGCAACACCAAAATCGCCAAGACCACGTTGATCAAGTTAAACAGCGTGCAGAGGTTCTCGATGATGAGCTCTTTGACCGACTTGGTCTTGAGCTCCATGTTGCGGTTGATCTTACCATCGGCGATGCGCTCCTCGACCTCGGCGGTCGAGAGTCCGCGCTCGATATCCGTTGCTGCCATACCACGTCCCATCACGTCGCGTCGGTATAAGAAAACCGCCCGGACCATGCGAGGTTCGGACGGTCTTACGTTCGATGGTGCCCCATGTTGGATTCGAACCAACGGCCTTCTGCTCCGGAGGCAGACGCTCTAATCCCCTGAGCTAATAGGGCGAACGGTTGGCATTATACCCAAGTGTGCCACGGGCTAACAAAATAATAGAAAAAGCTTTGCAATTACGTGGGAGACCTTGATTCTCATCTTCATTGCAACAGACTCAGGACTCAGCGCAACGCGTTGCGC
>UQMY01000015.1 GCA_900542325.1 uncultured Collinsella sp.
ATTATTTTCCGGTTCGACGAACAGCCGATCGTGTCAAATTTGGTCTAACAGAGCCTTTCTTTTTGCGTATCTGCACCTCGTGAAAACCCGCCTGCTCCAGATACGCCTTTAATTCAATGTCCTTGTAGATGGTCATGCCGCCGATGATCTGCGTCCACCTCTCGTCCTTGTCCGTATCGCCATTGCTCTCGTTGCAGATGAGAATTGTCCCGCCTGGCTTCAGCGTCCGCCAGACCTCACGGAAGCATCGGGGCAAATCAGGCCAAAAATAGACGGTCTCAAAGGCCGTGGCGGCATCGAAGTAGCTATCCTCAAACACCATATCCGCCACACTGCCTTGCAGAACGGCGCAACGCCCCTCCTGAATTGCAATTCGGTTGAGCTTTCTAGTCTTCTCCACGCTGACGGGCGAATAGTCGACGCCCTTGACGACGCCATGCGGGCATTTTTTCAGCAGCCGTTTTATGTTCGCCCCGCCGCCGCAGCCGCAATCCAGCACCTTGGCATTTGGCGCAAGTCGTAGAAATCGAAGTCCCCACCGCGCCACAGGGCTGTGGCCCAGGTTCATCATGGCAACCATAAGTTTTCCGCCGAGGCCCACGGGCTTGCGGGTGTTTTCAAAGAACGACATCTGGCCCCTCCGATTTCGTGCATTCCGCATAGGTCAACGGGAACGAGGCCTTCAGCACCGCGCTTTTCCGCACCGCCCAGCCGTTTTGACGCAGGAAACGCAGGTATTCCTCGCTCGTCCATCTGCTGTGGAGGGGAAATCCCGCCATGCTCATGAAAAAGGCTTTTGCCTTGCCGGAAACCGAGTTCCCCGCGTGGGTGAAGGTTGGCGCGATGAGCACGCCGTCGTCCTTCAGCACCCGCCTGATTTCTTGCAGGGCCTTTTCCGGATGCGGTACTATGTGAAGTGCGTTGGAAACGATTACCACTTCGAAGGACTTCTGCGCATAGGGCAGGCGGAACATATCCTGCACGGAAAAGTGCAGCTTTGCGGATTGATTGTCCCGCTTTGCTTCAAGGATCATCTTTGCAGAGGCGTCCGTAGCCTCGATGCGCGCCGCCGCATCCACGACGCTCTTTGCGATAAGCCCCGTGCCGGTGGCAACCTCCAGCACGGTCTTTGCTTTCACCACCGGCCGGATCAGCCCATACATCTTCTCATACGCCGCCCGGTCGTTTCGCATGAAACGGTCATACCGACCGGCGTTCTTTTCCCAGAAACCCTCGCGTTCGTGCATGGCTGTCGCCCCCAAACAGTTAGAGCAATCTAACTATAACACACGAATCATGCAGTAAGATGAGGCTAACCTTCTTTTCTTGGCTAAGACGCATCTCTTCGGTTTTCGCTTATAACGGCGCGAATCAGATACTAGGCTGGAGCTGAAGAAAGAGCTCGGCGGACAGGTAGGTCGATACCGGTTCCCGGAACGGTGATCCAGCCAATTACACCAGGGCCCTAGTCATTGAGTGGGAATAGAAAATTCCTTAGTTATGGGGGTATAAATTTGATTTCCTTTAGGATACCCCCCCATAACTATATGAATTGACCTGCTGACTCCAATGAAGATTGGAGGGCAACTGCCAGGGGTGACGGCCCAGCGAGTGTTATTTTGCGAGCTATGCGCGTTGAAAGCGACCTTTCGTGGCATAAGCTACTTGCCGGAAGCCGCGGCTTTCAGAGTACGGCTTACGTGTACGTTTAACCTCCGTGGGCGACGGGGTGCCGCAAGGCGTAGAATATCGCCCACCTGTAGGGGCCTGCAGCGATGCGGGCCCCACTTCGTATGAAGAGGCGCAACCGGTGAAGGTCGTATCCATCTCCCAGGACTTCTTTGACCTCGTCGAGGGCGACCGCGAGCTCATGCTTAAGCACAATCTCCCCTGCATCGTGGTGGTGAGGCTGCGTTTCCGCGGGAAGCGCAGGGACTTCGCCGTGCCGCTGCATTCCAACATCGCCCCCAACGTGCCCAAAGACCAGTACTTTGCGTTGCCACCCCGCCCCACGACGAGCCCCGGCTGTCGCCACGGCATCCACTACATCAAGATGTTCCCCATAACCAAGTCCTACCAGCGCCGCTTCAGGACCGAGGGCTCGGCCTACTACGAGACGCTCCAGCGCATCATTGACGGCAACACCAAGCGCATTGTCTCCGAGTGCCAGGCGTACCTCGACCGCTGCGAGCGCGAGGGAAGGCCCCGCTTCGCCGTCGACATCGACCGTATCGTGGGGCTGCTGGAGGGCGAGAAGTAGGGCACCTCGGCTCAGCCTCGAGCCATGTGGAGTCGCTCCGCATTTTTGAACGCCGCGTGTGCGTCCCAAATACTTGAGAAACTTGAGAAACAAGCTGTGAAGTGCAGTGGCTCGCCCGTGCCCGTGCATAGCCGTCACCATTAGCGTCTACGCGGCGTCGGCTTCAAGTGGAACTGGCCCCACTGCTGTATATGGTTTGCCTTGCTGCACATGGCGATCAATGCCCGCGATGCTTCTGCTTGCGCTTCAGCTTTCGCTGCTCGAAGCGCGCCTCCGCCTCATCCGCGCGACGCTGGCTTCTTGCTTGAGCCGACTCCCGCTTCATCGCTTCCCGCTGTGCTGCGAGCGCCTGTTGTGCCTTGGTGCTCACCGCGGGCCGCTTAAGGGCTTTCGCTGCCTCGCGAGCGCGTCGCTTGGGATTCTTCGCGGGCTTGCTTGTTTCCGTGGCCTCGTCACCGAAGAACGAGAGCTTCGCCCATTTGCTTGTAACGAATTGCAGGATTTCCTCATTGGACGGTTCTGCACCGAAGACGATGCGGACGACGCCGTATCTGCCGTCCTCGACATGCTCCGCCAGCCCGACCCAGAATTGGCCGTCATGATATACGGTCAGGGTGGATGACACACTGATCTGCATGGTTGGTTCCTCCTTTATGTAGATGACCATGCAGAGAAGGGACAACCAAGGAGGCAGGTTACTGATGCGGACTCCCGCACGCCCACGACTACCCGACGGGGACTGTGTTTTCATCTCTGGTGGTTGGATTGTAGCATGAGCGAATGCGCATTGACCTCGCTGCCGGCATGCTGTGACTGGTCGAGGGTTTTACCAGGAATGGGGAAAGCCGGCACAGGAGCTGCGCCCGGGCGATGTGGTCAACATCGCCCCGGGGGTGAAGCATTGACACGGAGCCGCGCCCGACGGCTGGTTCTCCCATCTCGCGCTGGAGGTTCCGGGCGAGGAGACCTCCAACGAGTGGTTGGAGCCTGTGAACGACGAGGATTATCTCAAAGCGACTAACAAAGAGGCTTAAGCACCGTCGCCCACCCGCGCCGCCGAGAGCAGTGCGCCCAAATCGGCCTGGATTGCCTCCGCCTTGCTTCCGAGCTGCAAGGGGGCTGAGTCGCCCGAGATGTTAACGCTCAACAGATGCGCATCCGGCAGCTTTGCGGCCATGCTCCAGAACGGGAGCGTGATGATGCCGGGGGTCATCTCGCCCACGCCAAGCTCCAGCAGCAGCACGCGGCCAGCTCCGCGCTCGTGCACGAAGCGCTCGTATCGTCCGAGGCTCTCGCGCCATGTCGCACCCTGCAGAAACGTGCCGTCGCGCACCCACGGTACAAGATACTGGTTTTCCGTGCGAAAACGCTCATGCCGCTAAATTGAGCGACCGCCTGTACTGCAGCGGGATCATCCGCCCGAGCGATCCCTTAATCCGTCGCCCGTTGCGCCAATCGGCAGAAGCCACGCGTGGACGCTAATCGCTCGAGCGAATCGTCGTCGGTTTCCGTTTAACGATTTCTTTTTCCGCTATTATCTGACCCTCGGACTTCCTCGTGATAGAAGTAGTCCACGATCACCGGATGCCCCTGGGGGACTCTGCCATAAGGCATTTCGTTGTCCACAAAGGGGCAATCGTACTTCTTGGCCATTTCCTCGGCTTTTACTTCAAGCGCTTCAAAATAGCTACGGTTGCGCTTGTTATAGATCTCATCGTAAAGCGGTACGAGATTGGGATGTTTCTCGGCGATATAATCCAGGATCGCTTTTTTGAAACCACCCCGAAGATTGAGATTTTCGAGCCAAAACAAATCGCACCGATCCTTTACTCGCTCAAAAATCATCTCAAAATCCGTGATGCCGGGAAATACCGGGGACACGAAGCAGACCGTACGGATACCTTCGTCATACACCTGCTTCATAGCGGCGATACGACGCTCGATGCTCGACGCGGAGTCCATATCGTTCTTGAAGTTCTCATCCAGCGTGTTGATCGACCATGAAACGGTCACTCGTCCAAGCCTCTTCAGCAGATCGATATCCCGTACCACAAGATCGGACTTTGTGCAGATCAGAATATCTGCATCGCTGCCAATCAGCTGCTCCAGGAGTTTCCTGGTATTCCCGAATCGCTCCTCCTGTGGATTGTAGCCATCCGTCACAGAACCGATAACCACCCGCTGTCCAGCGTATTTCTTCGGATTCTTGATTTCCGGCCAATGCTTCACATCAAGAAAGGTGCCCCATTCCTCCTTGTGTCCGGTAAAGCGCTTCATAAAGGAGGCATAGCAATACTTGCAGGCATGCGTGCAGCCTACATAGGGATTGACCGAGTAGCCGCCTACCGGCAGGCTGGACTTGGTCATGATGTTCTTTGCTTCCACCTCATTGATGAGGATTCCATCGATCACTTCCGCCATGTTCTCTGCACCTCCAGCACTCTTTCGAATTCTTCCGGCAATTCCTGAATCATGTTTTCGTCCCCTATGACAGAGACGAGGTCTTCCTTCATAAACATTGGAATGCCAAGCGCGTGCGCCTGGTCCGTCAAAGACCATGCCCACTCCGGTTCCGTATGAACCTTCCTGCTCTGCGCCCCGGTCATGGTACCGACGACGATCCAGTTGATTCCGGAAAGGTCGACCGTACCGGGATCGTCGAATAGCGGCTCAAAAGTAACGAAGAAGTGATTTGCTTTGACGTTTTTCCGAAGGGCGTCGATACGCCACAGCTCCGCTTTCCTCGTCACCGTAACGCCGAACCATGCGTTTTCCAGGTCGGTATCTAAATCCAGCAAATCGGGTCTCTTGGTCAGGAACAGGAACTGATGCTGTGGATTCTCATGGATCTTTGCAAGTACCTCGTCTCGCCATTCCAGCTTCCACCCGGAGAGATCGCTCATGCCGGTAAGGAGAAAGTTCTGCGGGCGTTTCTTTTCCATCATCTTGAGCTTGCTCGGGAAGAACGCAGGATCAGCGAAGTCGTCAATCATATGCCAACGTTTCACATTGTTACGGGCATAGCAATATGGACACCCCACCGTGCAGCCGATGACGATATTCATATTCTGAATCTGATTTTTGATGCAGATGCTCATAACGCCTGCCTACCTGCCTCTCCCGTAAACACGCAATCAGCCTCCCCCACCTTGCGGGCAAAAGCCTCGATATCTTGCTTGCAAGCAGCAGGCTCGCAATCGCTCAAATCGTATGACGTGCCGCCGTTTCGATAGACGGCCCGATGGGAAAACGATCGGCTGACAAGCCCGATGCCGAGCTTCTCGCACAGGGTCATCCGTGCTCCCTTTCAGCTATAAAAAACAGGTGTCTATAAACAGTATCCTTGTTGATTTTCGCAGGGGCAATGAACAAACGCGTGCACCTGTCGATAAACGAACAGCTACTGGACATTGTCAAACGACTCAGATTGGAGAGACGATGGGAGAAACCAAGATCGACCGCCGGCGGCGCTACACCCTCTCGGTCATACAGGAGGCGTTCTTCGCGCTGCTGGCCGAGGTCGGCTTCGCGAAGATGACGGTGGCGGACATCTGCCGCCGCGCCGAGATCAACCGGGGAACGTTCTATCTGCATTACGAGGATAAGTACGCGCTGCTCGATGCGCTTATCGACGAGGCATTGGCAGCGGCTCCCCCGCTTGAGGGGGTTGAATCGGCAACGCTTTGCCAGCGTCCGCCGGCAGACGACGATTATCGCCTGCTTTATTCGGACAGCGACGCATACGCTCGCGTAGCCCAGCGCGTCATAGAACGCGGAGCGGAGCAGATGGTTCCCTGGGTCATGGAGAAAACAGGGCTTTCACGCGAAGACGCCTTCCTGCTCTTCGTCCACAACGTCCAGGGCAATCTGGCCGTCAACCGCCTGCTCGGCTGGAGACGAGGCCCCGAGTTCGCCCATGCCCAGGAGCTGCTCAACGCCTATTCCGAAGGGGGCTTACTGGCGGTATCCGCTCTTCGCGATTCCGATAACCCATCGTGACCTGCGATTCAGGAATACCAGCCTCCGAGCCCTCTCGTTCGGAGGCTGCGGCTAAAACCTCATTGCGCGTCTACCGCTCCGCGTTACTCGCCACCTGCCCGCGCCACCGAGAGCAGGGCGCCCAAATCGGCCTGGATCGCCCCTGCCTTGCTTCCAAGCTGCAACGGAGCCGAGCTGCCCGAGATGTTTACGCTCAAAAGGTGCGCATCCGGCAGCTTCGCGGCCATGCTCCAGAACGGGAGCGTGATGATGCCGGGGGTCATCTCGCCCACGCCGAGCTCCAGCAACAGCACGCGGCGATCGCTGCGCTCGCGCACGAAGCGCTCGTATCGTCCGAGGCTCTCGCGCCATACCGCACCCTGCAGAAACGTGTCGTCGCGCACCCACGGCACAAGCTGCCAGCCGCAGTGCGGGCATCGGGGGACATCCTCGCTGCGGATCTCGAACCCCGCCATGCCCGCGAACATGCGCTCGACGTAGGGGCTCGCCTCGAAGAGCTCGTCGCAGCATGGCTGCTTGCATTGAAGGTGCGCGAAGCTTCCCTGATAGTTGCAGATCCTCTCGGTGGGAAACGTCTTCTCGACTTGGGTGTCTACATTGGTGCTCAGGATGAAGTAGTCCTTATGGCCGATGAGGGACCGTAGGTCGAGATAGGGCTGCGAGGTCGGCTCGCGCAGCATGAAATCGATATATCGCGCGTAGTAGGCCCATTGCTGCTCGAGGCTGGGGTAGAGGTGGTAGAAGCCGTCGAAAAGGCTCTTGAAGCCAAAGGCTTGCTGCCAGTCCGCCATTCCTGCGCGCGCCATGCCCGCGCGGTTGTAATGGTTGAACCCGGCGGCGCTCGACATGCCCGAGCCGATGCCGACGATGATGGCGTCGGCATCGTCGATAAGGCTTCGAAGCCTACGCGCTTCTCTTTCTAGGGGTGGCATCGGGCGATCTCCTCGAAAGCCGGGGCCATATCGCCGTCAACGAGAATCGTCTCGCACGATGCATCGGGCGCCATAGCCTGGCTGTAGTTGAACACGATGTAGGTGGCGTGCTCGCAGACGTTCGCGATCTGGGCGAGCATGTGCTTTATGATGCCGTTGCGCAGTCCCACGCCAAGTTCGAGGATGGCGACCCTGCCGTTGCGATGGGCTTGCACAAGGCGCTCGAGCTCCTCGAGCTGGGCCGTGGCGAGGGCGTCTGGATGGGCGAGACGCCGCTCGTCGATCGACGTGCGTATGCTCCCCTCCGTCTCGAGCACGCGCTCCTCGTCGAACCCGGCGCGCGCGAAGTGCCCGTCGATGTTGCATGTGACCACGAAGGTGTCGGCGTGCTCCGTAAGACGCCGCAGCCCGTTCATGAGCGAGCCGGGCTCATATTCGAGATACTCCTTTTGATGGAACCGCTCGGCCCATCGGCGTCGCACGCTGGCATCCGGGGAAGCGAGCCCCTGCAGTATGCAGCCGATGCCGTCTGCCTGGGCGAGGTCCCCGTACGCCTCTTGGAAATGAGCATCGGCGCAGAAAAGGTTGAGCCCCTCCGCCATGTCGAGTCCGTTGCTAGCGCCGATGATGACAAGATCCGCTTCGGCTAGCGCCCTGCCTATGCGAACTGCTTTCGCCGTCTCCATGCGCTACCTCCCCAGCGTCTTGCGCACGTCGGCGAGCACGTCGGCGATGTCGGCGCGAACGGCGAGCCCCCGATCCTCGATCGCGCGGGGGAGAAACTGCGTCTTGTTGTTTACGGCGATGTAGCTGGCCTGCGGTAACTGCGCCGTGAGGGCCCAGAACGGCTCCTGGATAAACGCGGGCGTCATGCGGCCCACACCCAGCTCGAGGAAGAGGATCCTCTGCCGTGCGTGCGCGTCGAGCCAGTCGGACACCTTGCGGTACTGCTCCTCGTAGAGTTCGCCCTGCAGGAAGTTGCCGTAGCCGCGAACCCAGGGGAACGCCTCTGCCCCGCAGTGCGGGCAGCGCGGCACGAGCTCTGTCGGAACCTCCAGACCGTCTCCCATGGCCTCTACCATGTGGGAGACCGGCTCGACCGCGTTCCACACCTCGTCGGTGCAACAGTGGGAGCACTGAAAGAAGCGGTGGTCGCCTTGGATCTCTGCCACTTTCTCCCAGGGATAGAGCTTCACAAACTGCGTGTCCTGGTTGGTGGTGAGCACGAAGAAATCCTTCTCGGCGAGAATGGCGTCGAGGTTCCTGTAGGGCTTGCGCAGCGGGGCGTTGAGCGTGGTGTCGAGGAAGGTGGCGAGGTATCCCCAGCGCGCCTCGGCGGTGGGCCAGCGGTAGAACGACCCCTCGAAAGCGCCCTTGAAACCGTAGCGCTCGGCGAATTTGCCGAAATGCCTGCGATAGGTTGCGTTGTCCTCGTAATAGAAGTCGCCGCCGCCCGCCGCGGAGAGCCCGGAGGCCCCGCCCACCAGCACGCAATCGGCTTCTTCGATCATACGGGCGAAGTCCTCGATTTGCTGGTCGTAGGGCTCGGGCTCGCGGTCACTCAGCTCATAGGGCGTGCTGCCGCTGCGGTAGGCGGCATGAAGGGAAAACGATCGGTTGGTGAGCTCGATAACGAGCTGCTCGTACAGGGTCACTGGATACCTTCTTTCAGCTATTATAAACACGTGTCTATAAAAAGTATCCATGTCGATTTGCTTAAGAGCAATGAACAGCTTCGGCCTGCTGTCGATAAACGAGCGTTTGCCGGGCATTGTCGAGCGTTGCAATTGGAGGGGTAATGGAAGCGGGGAAGATCGATCGTCGCCGACGCTATACACTCTCGGTCATACGGGAGGCGTTCTTCGCGCTGCTGGCCGAGGTCGGCTTCGCGAAGATGACGGTAGCGGATATCTGCCGCCGTGCCGATATTAACCGTGGCACGTTCTATCTGCACTACGAGGACAAGTTCGCCCTGCTCGACGCGCTTATCGACGAGGCCTTGGCGGCGGTGCCGCCGCTCGAGGGAACGGAGGCGGGTGCCCTCTGCCAGCGTCCGCCGGCAAACGATGACTATTATCTGCTCTACTCGGATGACGACGCGTACGCTCGGGTGGCACAGCGCGTCGTCGAGCGCGGCGCCGAGCAGATGGTTCCCTCGATCATGGAGGAGACTGGGCTTTCGCGCGAGGACGCCTATCTGCTCTTCGTCCACAACGTCCAGGGAAATCTCGCGGTCAACCGCCTGCTCGGTTGGAGGCGAGGGCCCGAGTTTGCCCACGCTCAGGAGCTGCTCAGCGCCTATTCCGAAGGGGCATGCGGGCGGTATCGGCTCGTCACGATCCCCGTAGTTGATCTTGACAGCGTGCCATTTCAGGCAGGCGACGTTGCTATGGCCCCTCTTTGGTTTTCGATGTTGTATAAGGCAATCGCAATCGCCTTGAGCTTCTTTAGGGAACTTGAGCAAGAGATATGGCCTGCTGGCGATTGATTAACCCCATTTGTTTTGGTTACAAGAAAAAATGCTGCGCGCCTGCAGCATGAAGGAGAGGGAATCCTATGAATATCGTTGTATTGAGCGGCAGCCCGCGTAAGGGCGCCAATACCGATACCATGGTCGAGGCGTTTGTCGAGACCGCGCGTGAGGGCGGCCATACGGTCGAGGTCATCCGCGTTGCCAGCAAGAAGATCGCCGGCTGCTTGGGATGCCAGTACTGCTTCGCCCATGAGGGCGTCTGCGTGCAGAAGGATGACATGGCCAACGTGATTGAGTCGCTGAAAGACACCGACATGGTTGTCTTCGCTTCGCCTATCTACTGGTTTGATATCACTGCGCAGGAAAAGACCGCCATCGACCGCCTGTACGCCTTCGGTGCCACGGGTTTCCCGTTCACCAAGACGGCCCTTTTGCTCGATAGCCACAGCGAGGGTGTCTATGATGCGGCGATTGCCATGTACAAGTCAACCTGCGCGTACTGCAAGTGGGAGGACCAGGGCATTGTCACCATTAGCGGCATGACCGAGCGCGACAGCATGGCCTCCTCGCCCAAGTTGGAAGAGGTGCGCGAGCTCGCCCGCAAGCTCGCCTAAGGACAAGAGGAGCGCATGGCAATCAGCACAAGCGGAAATGCTTGCTGCCCTTACCAAGAGGATTGCTGATTGCCATGCAACGATGCTCCCGCGGACAATTCCGGTGTGCTAAAACGCCTTCTCGTTCAAGAATTCCCTGAACGCGGGGATGTCGAAGCCGACGAGGCCACGTCCACGTTCCCCGATAACGCCGTCCTCGAGGAGGCGGCGTTTGTATTGGCTTGCGTAGTTGCTGGCGACGCCCATGCGTTTGGCTATCTCCGAGACCCTGCTGGGGCCAGAATCGGGCAGCATCGCGAGCAAAAACTCAATGTCTTTATCGGAAAGCTCCTGATAGGTCGTTTCGAGAATACGATCGCGCAGCTCCATACGGGCAAGCAGAGAACCCTGCTGGACATCGGATGTACTGATTTGGGGCGAGTTTTCCGAAACATCCCAAGTGCGATATCCGACGAGCTGCATCATGTAGGGAAATCCGTCGACGGCCTTCACGGCATCCTCGAGCGCTTCTGGCGTGATTGAGCGTCCTCCTGCTTCAATGGTTTTACGAAATGCATTTGCAATCTCAACATCAGTGATTCGTCCCAGCTGATGATACTGGGAGCGTCTGAGGAACGAGACGGAATCGTTACGTAGCAACGCCGATACTTTGTAGGGCAGTCCTGCCATGAGTAGGGCAACTTTTTTACCTTCGCGTACAAAGTGCTGGTAAACAGAGGCAAATTGAAGCATTTCTTCGAGATCGACGGTGACTTCATCGATGGTGATGAGAAGTCCGATGTCATGTTTTTCGAGTTGCTTAAAGATGCCATTCATGCGCGTGCGCCAGTTGCCCTGAGCCTCTTGAGCGTATGTCCAATCGATGCCCACTGGGCCAATTTGAACACCGTTTATGCGCGCGTGAGGCTGTGAGAGGTAGCTATCTGCGGCTTCTTTGGTTCGCTCGATAATATCTTCGAGCATGCCTGGCATGGCGGAGACATTTGCTGCGATCCAGTCGTGTTCAAGCGCCGTTTCTGAAAGGAGCGAGAGAAGTGCCGTCTTGCCCGTTCCCCTTGCGCCAGTAAAAATGGTCGACAGGTTGGGATCTCCTGGGCCGTTGATAAAGCCACGGTTGATGTCGCGCAGGATATGCTCGCGACCCGCTAGAAAGGGAGGGACGCTTCCAAATGTTGGGGTAAAGGGGTTCTTGCTGTACTCCATGGTAGCTCCTTTGCAGGTTTTGCTAATTTTTGCAAGTTTTGCTAACTTTTGCAAGTTTTGCTAACGACTGACCAAAGGGCATCGAAGTAGTGACGCTGACATTTTTTACGCAGAAAAATAAGCAGAAATCAATTTATCTGCGTTAAAAAAATAGTTGAGAAGAAAAACGACGAGTCCCGGGCGCAATGCCGTTGCGTTCCGGGCCTCGTCGCTTTGCGAAGTATCTAACGATCTCGTTGCCGTGGTACCTAGTCAAACAAACTCGGCATGTCATTTTCCTTCATGAGGGCGCCGGCGGAGGGCAGGCTCTGCGCGGTGAACTTTTCGGCCGAGACGCCGGCGCCGAGGATGTCCTCGGTTGTGCCGACGGTGGTGACCGAGCGGCCCTTCTTGGCCGTAAAGGCCTGGACGCCCTGCGTGTTGGTGGTCGTCTTGGTCTTGAGCAGCGACGTGTTGAAGTTCATCAGGCGGTAGTCGCTCGAGACCAGCGCGAGGTCGCGGTCATCCTTGAGCACCTGGGCATACAGCAGCTTGCTGCCGCCATAGATGGCGTTCTTCAGGCGCTTGCGGTTGGTCTTGGTGACGTATCCAGAAAGCGCGACGCGCACCACGCGGCCGTTCTCAAAGACAAACAGCACGTCGGCCTTGTAGTCCTCGGGGTCGATGACCCAGATGACGCTCTCGTCGGGTTCCATCTCAAGATCGGTCGGCAGGTACGAGCCCAGCTGGGCCGACTTGGTGTCCTCAAACGCTGCAACCTTGCACTTGTACACCTGGCTCTTGTTGGTAAAGACCAGCAGCTCGTGGGTGTTGGAGGACGGGAACTCGATAAAGGGTTTGTCGCCATCCTTGTACTTGAGCGTGGTCGCCTTCTTGAGCACGCGGTCCGTCATCTTCTTAAGGTAGCCATCGCGCGAGAGCATGATGGTGACCGGGTACTCCTCGACCTCGGGCTCCAAGCTTACCTCGATAACCTCATGGGGCTCGATCCTGCCCGTGCGGCGCGGCATCACGTACTTCTTATTGACCGCAGCCAGCTCGTCGCTGATGACCTTCTTGATGTTCTCCTCGCTGGAGAGGATCTCCTCGAGCTCGGCAATCTCGCCCTCGAGCTTGGCGATGTCCTTGGTGCGGTTGAGGATGTACTCCTCGTTGATGTTGCGGAGCTTGAGCTCGGCGACAAACTCGGCCTGAGTCTCGTCGATGTCGAAGCCGCGCATGAGGTTGGGCACGACCTCGGCCTCGAGCTTGGTGCCGCGGATGATGGCGATGGCCTTGTCGATGTCGAGCAGGATCGCCTCAAGGCCGTGCAGCAGGTGCAGGCGCTCGGACTTTTTGCCCAGGTCAAAGTTGATGCGGCGACGCGTGGACTCAATACGCCACTTGACCCACTCGTGCAGGATCTGGCGCACGCCCATAACGCGAGGGTAACCATCGACCAGTACGTTGAAGTTGCACGAGAACGAATCCTGCAGCGTGGTCGAGCGATAGAGCTTCGCCATGAGCTTGTCGGGGTCGACGCCGCGCTTAAGGTCGATAGCGATGCGCAGACCCGAAAGGTCGGTCTCATCGCGAATGTCTGCGATCTCTTTGACCTTGCCCTCTTTGGAGAGCTTGACGATGCGCTCGATGATGACATCGGTCTTGGTGGTGTAGGGGATCTCATACACCTCGATGATGCGCTCTTCGGGAATCCAGCGCCAGCGGGAGCGAATCTGGAAGCTGCCCAGGCCGGTCTCGACGATCTTCTCCATCTCCTCGCGGCGGTAGATAATCTCGCCGCCGGTCGAGAAGTCGGGCATGGGCATGTACTCGAGCAGGTCGCAGTCGGGATCCTGCAGGTAGTGCATCGTGGCGGTGCAGACCTCGTTGAGGTTGAAACCGCAGATGTCGGACGCCATGGCGACGCCGATGCCCTTATTGGCCGAGACAAGGATGTTGGGGAACGTGGTGGGCAGCAGGCGCGGCTCCTTCATGGCGCCGTCGTAGCTGTCGACGAAGTCGACCGGGTCCTTGTCGATGTCCTTGAAGATCTCGGCGCTGATGGGGGAGAGCTTGGCCTCGGTGTAACGCGAGGCGGCGTAGCTCAGGTCGCCCGAATAGTACTTGCCAAAGTTGCCCTTCGACTCCACGAAGGGGGCAAGCAGCGCTTCGTTGCCCGTCGCCAGGCGCACCATCGTTTCGTAGATCGCGGCATCGCCGTGCGGGTTGAGCTTCATGGTCTGACCCACGATGTTGGCGCTCTTTTGGCGCTCGCCCTTGAGCAGGCCCATCTTGTACATAGTGTAGAGCAGCTTGCGGTGCGAGGGCTTAAAGCCGTCGATCTCGGGGAATGCGCGCGAGACGTTGACGCTCATGGCGTAGGGCATGTAGTTGACCTCGAGCGTCTGCGTGATCGGCTGGTCGGTGACCTCGGAGTGCAGGCCGATGACGTTCTCGGCGTTGACCTGCTTTTTCTTTGGCTGGTTCTTCGTCTTCTTCTTTGCCACGATTTCCTCTTGAACTTCTTATGGGCCGTCGTTATCGATTTGCTGCTATTGCAGGTCCAGCTGGTCCAGGTATTCCTTGCCGTGCTCGGAGATATGGCGCTTGCGGCCCGCCTCGTCGTTGCCCAGCAACAGGTTGAACATGGTTTCCATCTTGGTGACGTCCTCGGGCTCCACCTTGATCAGGCGGCGCGTCTCGGGGTTCATGGTGGTGAGCCACATCATGTCCGGATCGTTCTCACCAAGACCCTTGGAGCGGTTGATGGAGCACTTCTGGTCGCCGATCTCCTTGAGGATGCCGTTCTTCTCGAGCTCAGTGTAGGCAAAGTAGGTCTTCTCTTTGCAGTTGATCTCGTAGAGCGGCGACTCGGCGATATACACGTAGCCCTCGTCGATAAGTGTGGGCACCAGGCGGTAGAGCATGGTGAGCACGAGCGTGCGGATGTGGTAGCCGTCGACGTCGGCGTCCGTACAGATGATGACCTTGTTCCAGTTGAGGTTGTCCAGGTCAAAGGCACCGAGGTTCTTGATGCGCTTGTCCTTGATCTCCACGCCGCAGCCCAGCACGCGCATAAGGTCCATGATGATGTCGGACTTAAAGATGCGCGGGTAGTCCTCCTTCAGGCAGTTGAGGATCTTGCCTCGGACGGGCATAACGCCTTGGAACTCGGCATCGCGCGAGGTGCGAATGGCGCCTGCTGCCGAGTCGCCCTCTACGATGTAGATCTCGCGACGGTTTTTGTCCTTGGAGCGGCAGTCGATGAACTTCTGCACGCGGTTGGCCATGTCGGTCTTCTGCTGCAGGTTGGTCTTAATGCTCTGGCGAGTCTTTTCGGCGTTCTCACGCGAGCGCTTGTTGATGAGCACCTGCTCCACGATCTTGTTGGCAGCGTCTTTGTTCTCGATCAAGTAGGTCGAGAGGCGCTCCTTAAAGAAGGCGGTCATGGCCTGCTGGATAAAGCGGTTATTGATAGCCTTCTTGGTCTGGTTTTCGTAGGACGTCTGGGTGGAGAAGCAGTTGGTCACCAGTACCAGGCAGTCCTGGACGTCCTGCCATTTGATGCCGCTCTCGTTTTTGTTGTACTTGCCCTGTTGCTTGATGTAGGCGTCGATGGCGCTGGTCAGAGCACTGCGGGCCGCCTTCTCGGGCGAACCGCCGTTCTCGAGCCAGGAGGAATTGTGGTAGTACTCCTGCATCATGAAAGTGCGCGAGAAGCACATGCAAGCAGTGATTTTTACGTTGTAATCGGGCAGGTCCTCGCGATCGCGACCGCGACGGTCGGCCTCGATAAAGAAGGGCTCGGTAAGGTAGTCGGTACCGACCTTCTCGAGCACGTAGTCCTCGATGCCCTTGGGATAGCAAAAATCCTCTTCGGAAAACTCGCCATCGTCGCCCTCAATGCGCAGGCGGAAGGTCACGTTGGCGTTGACCACGGCCTGACGGCGCATGGTCTCGCGATACCAGTCGTGGGGAATGCTAATCGAGGTAAAGACCTCAAGATCGGGGCGCCACTTGATGGTGGTGCCGGTGCGGTTCTCGTCGCTGGGCTCAATCTCGAGTGCCTTCTTCTTGGCGCCGACGACCTTGCCTTTCTTAAAGTGCAGGGAGTACTTGTTGCCGTCGCGCCAGACGGTGACGTCCATGTACTCGGAAGCGTACTGGGTCGCGCACGAGCCCAGGCCGTTGGTGCCGAGCGAGAAGTCGTAGTCGCCGCCCTGGTTGTTGTTGTACTTGCCGCCGGCGTAGAGCTCGCAGAAGACGAGCTCCCAGTTAAAGCGCTTCTCGGAAGGGTTCCAGTCGAGCGGGCAGCCACGGCCATTGTCCTCTACCTGAATAGAGCCATCGCGAAAGGCGGTGAGGGTGATGAGCTTGCCGTAGCCCTGGCGCGCCTCGTCAACGGCGTTGGACAGGATCTCGAAGGCGGCATGCGCGCAACCGTCGAGTCCGTCCGAGCCAAAGATGACGGCGGGGCGCAGGCGTACGCGCTCCTCGTCCTTGAGCTGGCGGATACTGTCGTTACCATAGTTTGCGGTGTTTTTTGCCATACTCGCTCTCTCGGTGCTCCTTTGCTGCGTTTTAGTCATATAGATAGTCAAGGTAGCATAGCCCAGGCCTTGGGCGATTCCAACCAACACGAATTCCATCGAACAATAGTTCGATTAGATAATGGATGCTTGGGATGCGGGTGGGGTCTGTCCTATTCAAACATCTGCGGCAGGTCGATGAAGACGGTTCGATCGCTTTCGTCAGCTTCGAAGCCCGAACGGGAGAAGAATCCGTAGCGATGGCATTTGAGCCCCGTTGCCTCGACTTGGGTGATTTCCTCGTCGACCATTTTTTGCGTGACGGGGGATTTGCGGAACTTTGCTTCGTAGAATGCGTAGCCCTCGGGGTCTTGCGTTACCACATCGAATTCGCCGCTCGTTTTGTTTGCGGGATCGTCGTACCAGTACTTGCCTATGGCATCGAAAGCCGGTTCGATCTTGCCAGTCCTGTTTTGCCGTACGAGGTATTGACGGCAGATCTCCTCGAACATATGTGGAGTGTAGTTTTCCTCGAAGTCTTGGGAGACGTGACGATCATAGAAGACTTCCGGGTCGAGCAGCTGACGCGCAGAAGCATTGCGGAAGACGTAGCGATAGTAAAAGAGCGAAAGTGGGTCCACCACAAAGTAGCCAGACTTGCGCTTATTCGTAGGGTCGTTGATGGGTGCACGCTTTTGGACGATTTCGAGTGACATGAGCTTGTCGAGTACGTCTGCCATGGCCGGACCGCTCGAGACGTGCGACTGTGCCAGCACGTCCCCCCAACGGGAGTAACCTTGTGCGAGAGCCCCGAAAACTTCGTTGGCGTTGGTCATCTTCGAGATCTCGGCGTTGAGATAGGACGGTACTTCGCTTTCTAAGCGGGCGCCAGGTTCTGTGACGAGCTCGATGATATTGTCGCGTACGCTTTGGGACTGATCGATGAGGCGATTGTAAAAGGGGATGCCGCCAAAAACGCTATAGAGCCGCACCTTGTCCTCGGGTGAGAACGCGGGATAGAACTTTGCAGCGTCAAAGTAATCCATGGGCTTAAGCTCAAGCGCGAGATCAATTCGCCCGTAGAGGGGGCTTTCATGCTCGATGAGAGATTTCATAATCTCAACATAGGAGCCGCACAGGACAATGTTTAAACGTGAGTCTTCCCTGTGAGCGTCGATTGAGGTCTGGAGAATGCTGTCTAAGCCTTTAACCGCATCTCTCAAGTAGGGGTATTCGTCGAGAACGAGGGTAATGTTCTTGTCTTTGGCTTGGGCAAACAGAAATTCGATGAGCTCGCGGATGCCCGTGAAGGCGAGCGGAGGAAAGCTTAGCGCTTCAGCAGCAAGGGCGGACAGACTCTCGAGGTTGTCTGCCTCGGAGGTTTGGCGGCACTCGTAATAGATCGTTGCGACGTCCGATAAATCGGTTAGCGCCTGCTTGATGAGCTCACTTTTGCCGACGCGACGCCTTCCGTAAATGAAAACATTGCGCTGCTCGGGCGCATTGAGTGTTTTCTTAATACGGGCGAGTTCAAGCTCCCTGCCAATGAATTCCACTTACTCGGTTCCTTCCGACTCGGTTTTGTCCGAGTTAATTGTATCGCATGAACAAGTTTATGCTCGAGTTTACTCGGACAAAACCGAGTCGGTTCTGTCCGAGTAAGTTTGAATAGCGAATCGAAATTGTTATGTCCACATGGCGATGGCGAACATGGTTTCCATAAGCGCCGCGTTCGCGCTTGTTATTGCCGCAATGCGCTGTGTCGCTGAGGCGCAGATCGTACCGCTCGAAAGCGTCTTTTGGTTGGCGAACCTGGCCACGGGCGTGTTCTGCGGTGCGACGATTTTCGCGGCCACGTTTGCTGTCCTGTGCGCAACGTTTTTCACGGCGAAAAGACGCCGTGCCAAGCTCGAGGCAGAACTCGACTCCTCAGACGACATTTAATGCGCAATGGGCTGGCTCTGGGTATTCAGAACCAGCCCATTTTGATGTTCGATGAGCCGAGTCGGCGTCTCTCACAATAGTAACTAGGAGCTAGCGAGGCCTATCCGAATTGACCTTATGAGCGGCGTCGGTTTCGAGCGCCGTGCGGCGGGCGCTGTAGGCGACGAGGCCGGCGCCTGCCGCGGCGAGTGCTGCAGCGGCTGCCGTAAGGGGAGCGTTGACATCGCCCGTGCCCGCAAGCGCGCCCACTTTTCCGGAGCGCTTGTTATTGCCGTGGTCCTTGCCACTGCCGGAGCTGCTTCCGCCGGAGCCGCCGCCCTCGTCAGCGCCGCCGCCACTCGAGCCACCATCGCCGTCTGCTGTCATCGGGGCGTCATGAAGCCCTGTCGTATTCGCGCTGTCGCATACGCCGACCTGAACTTCTGAGCGCTCGCATGCCGCGTCGGGTACATGAAGCTCGTGCAGTACGGCGCCCAGCGTCGAGTTTGCGCCCGGTCGAATTTCCTCGAACGTTACGGGATCGAGTGCCACCAGGTCACGCGCCTTCGCATACAGCGTGACGCGTTTGCCCACCTCGTCGCCCCAGCTCTCCGGGATGGCAAAGCTCATGCGGAATTGTGCCGTGCAGCCCGGTGCCAGCACGGCGTTTCCATTGTCGGCAACCAGCGGGTGCGTTGCAAAACGTGTGCCCAGCGTCTCGAGCGCGTACTTCACGTGTGCCATGTCGTTGGCCGAAGCGTCCTCGGCAAGCTCCGGATCGTAGATCGATGCCGTGCGTGCGTTCGCTCCGAATCCGATGGATGCGCTGGAGAACGGCTGGTTGGAACCCTCTCGGTACAGATCGATCGTTCCGGCGGTCAGCAAGGTGTTGCCGTCGTTTCGCACCGTGACCATGAAGGATTCGCCTGCCGCTCCGGGCACCACCGCGCCCGAGGTAGCGACCGCGCCCGTTGGAGTGGCACACGCCACCAAGGGCACTTCGATGCCGTGCAGCTCTGCCTCGCTCTTCTCCACGCTCACAATGTGCGTGGCGAGCGCGGAGAGCATACCACCCGACGTCAAAAATGTCGTTATCTGATCGACGGGATGGTCCAGTTCGCACATCACGAACGGCTCCGTGAACAGATCGCCTGCCAAGGTGCTGGCGAAGATGCGGAAGTGCTTGCCCATCACTGCTACCGGGTTGCCTTCTTCGTCGTAGGTTTGTCCCACCTTGCCATCGGTGTTCTCTACATAGAGCACGCACCTGCCGTTGTTGCTCACGCTAAACGATGCCGGGCCACAGCCTGCGGCGCCCACGGGCTGCGTTGCAAATGCCGATGCGCCTCGCGTCCAAGTAATATGCTGCAGTTGCTCGTTGACGGTTGCCAAAAAGCCCGAATGTTGTGGCCACGGCACCGCACAGGATACCGTGGCGTCTGGTGACATAACGTCCCAGGCCGCAATGGACTGGCCGATCACGGCGTATGATGCGCAGCCGCAACCGTCTGCGGTCTCGTACGCAACGGGCACCACCATTTTGCCGTTGATATTTTCGGGTGCGCCCAGCTCGATGCTCGACGGTGCTTGCGGAAAGCGGAGAACTTGGCGGAACGTCAGGCTGTCGCCCGAAACGTCTGACCACAGGGTAAAGCACTCCAGCGCAACCTCAGCCTCGCTGCCGAGCGCCTTTTCTGCGGTGGTTCCGTGGCGGTGGAGGTAGGCACCCGACAGGCGCCCGTCGACCACCGTCTTGCCCACCGTGATACGCGGGCACTGCAGGCAATGGTAGCCATCCTCTTGCAGGCGGCCGCGCGAGATGCTGCGCCATGACGTATGCGACACCACGCGGGTCTCGTCATTACTTATGCGCAGGCGCACAACGGACAGTATGCCGGCTGTGCTTGCCGTATCGAAAAGGGTGTTGTCGCCGGCGGGGCGCTCGCCCGAGACCAGCAGCACGTAGGCGTCCCGGTTTCCTCTACCGTCCGTATATTTCACCACGTCGAAGTCGTAATCGTATATGCTGTCGCGCTCCACGTCGCTCTCGCCAAACCCAAGGGGAAAGTCCACGGGCGTGGGAGCGGACCACGTGCCGTTTGCCTTTGTGTGCACCACCAGGCGCGAGCGGCCATTGTCGCCGTAGCGCACCGAGGCGATGCGGAATAGACACTCCACGCCGGCAATCATCATTAGCTTCATGTGGGCTTCGCTGAGCACGCCGGAAAACAGTACGTTGTCGCTTGAGGGTTTTATGCCGCCACGCTCGTCCTCTGACACGCCGGCAGAATTGGCGTTGGGGTCCGCAACGGCGTTCGTTGCCTGACCGATATAGGTGTACTCATACATCGGCGCGGCGTTTTCGTCGTTCTCTATCAGTGCATGGACGAAATGCTCGATCTGTCCCGTGTCGTCGCTTTCTGCATCCGCTTCGAGCTCAATGCGCGTGACCGCTTGATCCCAATCGCGCACGACAGGCGCGACGTTTACGGCAGTGGCCTTAACCTCGGCGCGTGCGAGCAGCTCGGCGTTAGTGACGATGGTGGCCGATGCGATAAATTGCGGCACACCACCTGCCTCGGCGTTGCCGGCTGAGCCGAATCGGGCATCCAGCGTATAAGGTGTATCTCCACCCAAGGCCAGCTCAGAGCCCTGGAGCACATACTGATCGCCATTGTTCACTGACATATCCCACGAATCGGCGAGTGTGGGCCACGATCCCGACCAAGCCTTGGTGGTCCACTTGAACATTACGAACTGGAGTATCACGTCGACATCGACGTCTGCACCTACGCGCAGTCGCGGAAGCTGGTGTCCATCTGCCTTCTCGTACCCAATGAACAGCGTGAGGGATGCGGCGCCGCGCACGGCAGACGAAGCGACGCCTGCAACGCCGGCGCCAAAGGTGACGGCAAGCCCGATCTGGATGGTGAACGAGCCCGACGTGTTTGAATAGTCGAGCGAAATGTTTTTAAAAAACGCCGCGCCGCTGCCGTGCGTGTGGGCACCCACGGCGAGCGCCAGCTTCGCCAGCACCCAGGGGTTGACGTTTAGGAAAAAGGGCACTGGTCCCAAGGTGAACTGTTCGGTCCAGTTGAGGTCGGTTCTTACCTGGAAGAGGGCCTTAATATTGCCATATGTGGGATCGTTGTTGTCACCCCAGGTCTTGCCCACCCAATCGTAGGCGAGCGAGCCGTACAGCTGCGTGGCGATATCCATCGTGAACAGCGGAGTGCAATGGTGGCGAAGGAGCTTGGTGTTCCTTGGATCGGTACCCGAACCAGCACTCATGCTCTTGTACTGATTCCACTTCCCCTCCATCTTGTCGAGGTAGCGGGTTGCCTGCTTGGCGCCCGACTCACGCGGTGACTTCTTCCAGTACTCCGGATCCGGATTGCCCGAATCGTTCATATAGCTGGCTGGTTTGTATCCTCCGCCAAACAGTACGTACCCGGCAAACGAGAAATCGAACAGAATGGGGAACGAGGGCATCCAGCAGGTGAACTTGTTGCCGCCGATGCCGGGAAACGCCGCTGGGAAATCAAACGGAGTGATCTCTTGGTCCATAGTGGTGGGAATAATGGTGGCCGAGCCCGATTCCGACTTTGCGGCCGGCGCGGTGACAACGGCCATAGGGGATGAGAGCGTGTAGGTTTTGCCCTGATAGTCGAGGACAAAGCGCAGCTTGCACCCTTCTTCCAGAAGGCCCGATGCCGGATCGAGGAACGTGTCTTCGAGTGTGAACGTTGCCAGATTATCCGAACCCGATGCGCTGGCCTTGATCTGACCGATCTGCGTGACGGTTTCGGGCGAACTGCCCGCGGCAGGCGTCACTTTGTTGATGCGCAGCGTTGCCTGTCCACCCTGTGGCAGATGTGCCTGCACGGTAAAGGCGTGCGTATCGGGCTGCTCGTTTGCCGTGTCGTCCTTCGGCAATGCCATGAACGTGGCTTCAGCGTATTGGATGTCCCATTCGTCGAATGTGAGCTGGCGGAAGTACGGCTCGCCGTCGGAAAGCGGACGCGTGGGCGCGGTTATGGCGGTGCCGCCCTGGATACGCGCAAGGGGAATCTCGACATCGCGGTAGCCCGCCATGCTAATGGAGATGCCGCCGTTAAAGTCGTACGCGTCGAGAAGCGTTGCCTCGTCCACGTAGCCTTCCGAAAGCGGCGCGACCTCAAAGATGGCCGTGCCCTCATCGTCGGTCGTGGCGGAGAGCTGCTTGCCCGCGGCATAACGCGACGCGAGCGTGACCTGCGCTCCCTTGACGGGCATATTCTTGTTGGCGACGTCGACCACGACCACACCAAACATGGTGCGCGAGAGAACGAGCACCCTGAAGGGGTCTTTTTCGTCGGCATAGGCTTCGGTGGGCGCGAACGGCAGCAGGAAGGCATTTTCGCTTCCCGGCACGCGAGGCAACATGATGCTCGCTAGCGAGGACGCTCCGGCAACAAGTAACGAACGGCGATCAAGCATCTTGGGCTCCCATCCCGCAGGTATCGGTGGAAATAATCCAATTTTGCGAGAAGGTGCCCCGTGGCGGTAGTGCCGTTCAAGGGTCAAAATGTCCAATTTAGGCGAGCGAAGTGCCGGGCTCCGGATCGCGTTCGATGCGCTTGGCAGCCCGGTCGCTAACGCAACATATGAGCGACCAGCTCGGCGCGCGTGCCGATGCCAAGCTTTGCATATACGCCGGATAGGCGGTTTTTAACAGTGCCCGGCGACACGCCCATATGGCGTGCGATTTCGGCGTTGGTCCACCCACGGCAGGCGAGCATGGCCATGGTGAACTCCGTGGTCGTTAGATCGTCGGCCACGTCCTCGCCCGAATCGGGGTTGTGGATGCGCCGCCAGCCGTAACTGAATCGATATGTAATCTCGATGATGCGTGCGAAATCGTCAGGGTATTGCGATTTTAGGCATGCCTCGATGAGTCCTTGCAAAAGGCCATGGTGTTCGCCGATGAGCTCGATAAGGCCGTCGGGACGCGCAATGTCCCAAGCGGCTCCGAAGTGTGCCTTTGCGGCGTCGACGTCTTTGAGGCTCATGTATGCCATGGAAGCTGCCAGGTGCAGGAACAGTTCCGAGATCGGATAGCTTTCCTGTTTCATGATCAGGGCGTTTTCCGCCATGCCCAGACTGCGGCCGTATTCGCCGCGCAGATACAAGGCGTGCGCCATCACGTAGCTGGCGAACAGGCGCAGGCCTTCGGGCAGATGCGCCGCAAGCGGATGAAACTCTTCGGCAGAATACGGGGAAGGCAAGTGCAACAGGACACTCGCGGCCGAGGCGAACAGGATATGCGTGGCGTGAGCGGCGGGCGATTCCTCGTCAGTTGGCGTATCGAGGATGCCCGTAAGGCAACGACGGGCATCGGCGATACGGTTGAGCGACAGACTGGCATATCCGCAGATAAAGCATGCGGAATAGCGCAGCGCGGGATCGGTGGCGTCAAGATAGGGGCGCGCCGTCTTGGCAGCGAGGGTGGCCTGTCCGCGAAAGTACAGCGCTTCTGCCGTGGCGATGGTGCGTGAATCGGGGTCGGAAATGCCTGCAACCGCAGCGTCAATCTGCCCCGGCACAAAGGCGGTGCACATCAACGGCATGGGAATGAGCGGGTAACTATCGCAGTCCATCTTCCATCTTCCATCAGGTGGCCACATTAGCAGCAATTGTACTCCTGTTGCTCGGGACTGGAATTTGTGGTTATCGCCTACGATTATGCCGAACGAATAAAGGAAGAGTCTATTGGCAATGCTCCCAAGGGAGCTACCGAAGTCTAGCTGACCTCGACATTAGGAAAAATTGCCACCCCTGCAAAAAGCTCCGTTGCAGCGATGGGAAACGAACCTTGCTCTGCATATAATGAGGGCATATGACAGCGCGTTTGCATATGCGCGGCGCGTTCCATCGAACCGAAAAGGAGCCCTGCATGGATCCCAACAAGCGTCCCGACGATATGGTGCGTATCACCACTCCCGAACTTGCCCAGGTGTTCATCGGCGAGCAGGTCACCGCAATCCGCGAGCAGATCGGTGACAAGAAGGTTCTGCTGGCCCTTTCCGGCGGCGTTGACAGCTCGGTCGTCGCGGCGCTCCTGATCAAGGCCATCGGCAAGCAGCTCATCTGCGTGCACGTGAACCACGGCCTCATGCGCAAGGGCGAGAGCGAGCAGGTCGTCGACGTGTTCCAGAACCAGATGGACGCCAACCTGGTCTATGTGGACGCCACCGACCGCTTCCTCGATAAACTCGTCGACGTCGACGAGCCCGAGGCCAAGCGCAAGATCATCGGCGCCGAGTTCATCCGCGTGTTCGAGGAGGAGGCCCGCAAGGTTGGCGACGAGGTCAGCTTCCTCGCCCAGGGCACTATCTACCCCGACATTCTGGAGTCGCAGGACGGCGTGAAAGCCCACCACAACGTTGGCGGTCTGCCCGAGGACCTGCAGTTTGAGCTCTGCGAGCCCGTTAAGCTGCTGTACAAGGACGAGGTGCGCGTCGTGGGCCGCGAGCTCGGCCTGCCCGAGAACATGGTTGAGCGTCAGCCGTTCCCCGGTCCTGGCCTGGGCGTCCGCTGCCTTGGCGCCATTACCCGCGACCGCCTCGAGGCGCTGCGCGAGGCCGACGCCATCGTGCGCGAGGAGATCGACAAGGCCGGTCTGACCATCTGGCAGTACTTTGCCGTGGTGCCCGATTTCCGCGCCACCGGCGTGCGCGAGGGCAAGCGCGCCTACGACTGGCCCTGCATTATTCGCTGCATCAATACCGTCGATGTCATGACCGCTGAGGTGCCCGAGCTCGACTGGGCGCTGCTCAAACGCATTACCGCACGCGTGACCGCCGAGGTCCCCGGTATCTGCCGCGTTTGCTACGACCTTACGCCGAAGCCCGTCGGCACGGTCGAGTGGGAGTAAGCTAACTCAGCTGGTAGGCGACGAGAACTAGCAGATGTGACAAAGGGACGGTCCCTTTGTCACATCTTCGATGTTATGTGCGGGATGGTACACCACACGGCGTGCCATCCCGTTCGTTATTTTAATGAGCCGGGTGCGCGAGCGGGAAGAATCACGAGCATGGTCGTTCCGCGCTTCGAGCTTTCTTCGACCTCGATGGAGCCGCCGTGAAGCGCGGCGATCTCCCAGACCAGCGCAAGCCCCAGCCCCACACCGCCATATGCTCTGCTGCGCGATCTGTCGACACGAAAGAAGGGCTGAAAGATGCTCGTCTGGTATTGCTTGGGAATGCCTGGCCCTTGGTCACGCACGCGAAGCAGCACGCGGTCGCCTTCGGCACGGGCGCCGATTTGCACGGTTGAGCTGGGCGCACTGTAGCGAATGGCATTCTCAACCAGGTTGAACAGTAGCCGATAGATCAACGTGTCGCAGCCGATCGTTTGCGCGTCGCCCTTGCTTACAAGCGTGATGCCCTTTTGCTCGGCAAGGGGCGCCAGGTCGGTGAGCACTTCTTCGATCATCGGCGCCAGGTCAATCGCATCGTTGCAGGGAACACTACGCAGCTCGCTCATCTCGAGCAGGGTCTTTGTCATGTGCGTCATTCGCTCGGTCTGCTCCTGCAGCAGCCGGAGCAGGCTCGCTCATATGACCCAATCCACTGTCAAGGGCCACAATGGCCCCGCCGACCGCTTGCAATCGGTCGGCGGGGCCTGCCGTTAAACCCGTCCCGGTCCGCCCCCGGCATGTCATCGACGCCTTCGGCTCAGTCTCATATCCGCGGATACCGCTCCGGCGGCCCGCAATCCTCTCCTTCGGCGGGGTTCCCCTAGTCTGTCTTCGCGCATGCGGCGGCCGCCGCGCGCACAGCGAGAACGGGGGTGTCCCCGAAGGCTGCCCGGCTCGCCGGGACGGGGGCTTATGTCTATTCCGCGCCCTCCCGGCACATCGTGCCGAGGGCCCACAGCCACCTCACGAGCTCGGCCGCGGTGGCCGCGTTCGCCTTCGCCTGCGGCATCCCGCGGGCGATCATCTCCTCGCGGCGGCGCAGGAGCCGCTCGGACCCCTTCCTCCCGTGCATCCTTATCTCGAGGGGCACGCCGGAGCCCTTGGGCATCAGCTTCGGCTGGTGGCCGGCCTGGGCATAGCACCAGGACCCCTCGACAGCCAGCTTCCTGACGAGCGCGTTGCCGGCCCCGCTGATTCCGCCGAGGCGCACGGAGTCCGCGCTCGACCTCTGCTTCGGGGCGAGGCCGAAGTAGGCCGTCACCTGCCTGCCGGAGCGGAACCTCGAGAAGTCGCCGACCTCGGACGCGAAGGCGGCGGCGAGCGCGAACCCGCACCCCTTGATCGACTGGAGCGCCTCGACCTCGGCCGAGAGGGGGCCCGCCGCGACGGCGGCCCTGTATTCGGCGAGGAGGGCCTCCCTCGTCTCGTCGGCCGCCTCGACCTCGTTCCTCAGCGCCGCAAGCGCCCGGATGCCTCCGTCGTCGGCGGGGTGTGTGCCGTCGAGCCACCTGAGGAAGCCGTACGTCCAGTACTTCCGGGGGTTGCCGGCCGGCGTCGTGCCGCCGTAGACATAGCCGCGGCGGGCTAGGAACGCCAGGAGCCGCTGCTTCGCCGCCGCGAGCCTCGCGGTCGCCGCGTCGTGGGCGGCGGCGAGGTCCCTGAGCCCCTCGATCTCGGGGGACGGCACCCATACCGGGGTGACGTCGTGCGACAGTATCGCCTTGGCCATCCTGGCCGCGTCGTTGCGGTCGTTCTTGGACGAGAGGTCGGCAGCCGACCTCGGGACCTTGGAGACGGCCGCGACGATGCAGTCGACGCCGAGCCCGGAGAGCTCCCTTTGCGGGGCGAAGCCGAGGTAGCCGCTCTCGTAGGCGGCGAGCGACGGGCCGGGGAAGCCCGACATCCACTCCGCGACCTCGCCCCAGGGGTTGCCGCGGAACCTCCTCGTCACGGCCTCGCCCGTCTCCGCGTCGAGCGCGCAGACGGTGGTGGACCTGAGGTGTACGTCCATTCCGAAGGCGGTAGAATATCTAGGCACGGGAGCCTCCCAACCTCGTTGCGGCGCGGCTGCGCCTCTGGCACTTCAACAACATTGTCGCAGCCCCGACCCGCGGTCACGAGCGGGGGCTCCTGTCGTTTCCGTGCCCCTGGATTGGGTCATAGTGTCTGTCCGTCCTCTGCCTGCGGCGTTGCCTTGCTCCGGATGCGGTAGGGTAGTCATTGGGGACGTTCTTAAATGACTAGTCGAAAGGGACGCTCTTGCACAAAATCTTCCGGCCCTCGACCGGCACGTCCTTTACTTTACCTAGATAAAGTGAACGTGCAGATTCGTAACCAACTCGCAACCGTTCTATGGCACGATATTGAACGAATGTATGCTATGCGCCCAAATCTTTTGGGCAGAGTGGGAGACAGTATGGTCAAGCTGTACGAGGACGGCATCTACCTGCGCGGCGGCAGCGAGGTTGTGCCTGCGGCCGAGGCTGCCGAGCGCGGTATTACGCAGACACCCGAGGATGCCAAGCGCGGCACCATCGCGTATTCGATCCTCCAGGCACACAATACGTCGGGCGACCCCGAGGCACTCAAGATTCGCTTCGATGCCATGGCGAGCCACGACATCACCTTTGTCGGCATCATCCAGACGGCGCGCGCTTCGGGCATGGAGCAGTTCCCGCTGCCTTACGTGCTCACCAACTGCCATAACTCGCTGTGCGCCGTGGGCGGCACCATCAATGAGGACGACCACGTCTTTGGCCTTTCCGCAGCCAAGAAGTACGGCGGCATCTTCGTTCCGCCGCACATCGCCGTCATCCACTCCTTTATGCGCGAGAACTTCGCCGGTTGCGGCAAGATGATCCTGGGTTCCGACTCGCACACCCGCTATGGTGCCCTGGGTACCATAGCCGTGGGCGAGGGCGGCGGCGAGTTGGCAAAGCAGCTGCTGCGCGACACCTACGATGTCGCCTATCCCGGCGTCGTGGCCATCTACCTCACGGGCGCCCCGCGCCCCGGCGTCGGCCCGCACGACGTGGCGCTCGCCATCATTCGCGCCGTCTTTGCCAAGGGCTACGTCAAGAACAATGTCATGGAGTTTGTGGGCCCGGGCATCGCGAGCATGACGACCGACTACCGCAACGGCGTTGACGTCATGACCACCGAGACCACCTGCCTGTCGAGCATCTGGGCCACCGACGAGGACACGCACGCGTTTTTGACCATGCACGGCCGCGGCGACGACTATCGCGAGCTCAAGCCCGCCGATGTCGCCTACTACGACGGTTGCGTCGAGGTCGACCTGTCGAGCATCAAGCCCATGATCGCACTGCCGTTCCATCCTTCCAACGGCTTTGAGATCGACGAGCTCAACGAGAACCTCGAGGACATCCTGCACGAGGTGGAGCTCGAGGCCGCCAAGATCGGCGAGGGCAAGACGCACTTTAGCCTGCTCGACAAGATCGTCGACGGCAAGCTGCACGTGCAGCAGGGCGTTATCGCCGGCTGCTCGGGCGGCAACTATGACTCCGTGGTCCAGGCTGCCCGCGTGCTCAAGGGCGCCAATACCGGCTGCGGCGAGTTCTCGCTGTCGGTCTATCCCACGAGCCAGCCCGTGGCGCTCGAACTTATACGCCGCGGCTACATCTACGACCTCATGGAGGCCGGCGCAATCGTGCGCACGGCATTCTGCGGCCCGTGCTTCGGCGCCGGCGACACGCCCGCCAACAACGGCCTTTCGATCCGTCACACCACGCGCAACTTCCCCAACCGCGAGGGTTCCAAGCCGGGTAATGGCCAGCTGAGCGCCGTGGCCCTGATGGACGCCCGCTCCATTGCGGCAACGGCTGCCAACGGCGGCGTCCTGACGCCGGCGACCGACCTGCCCGAGGACACTTGGGACGAGGCCTGCGAGTACACCTTTGACGACGCGCCGTACAAGAAGCGCGTGTACTGGGGCTTTGGCAAGGCGGAGCCTGCCGACGAGCTGGTCGAAGGCCCCAACATCAAGCCGTGGCCCGCGATGGAGCCGCTCGGCGACGACATCCTGCTCAAGGTTTGCTCCAAGATCATGGACCCGGTCACCACGACCGACGAGCTCATTCCCTCGGGCGAGACGAGCTCCTTCCGCTCCAACCCGCTGGGCCTGGCTGAGTTTACGCTGAGCCGCCGCGACCCGGCCTACGTGGGTCGCTCCAAGGAGGTCGACGCTGTGGAGAAGCGTCGCGTTGCCGGCGAGTCCGCAGGCGACCTGGCGGCGTTCGATGCCGAGCTTGCCGGTGTGTTTGAGGCGCTGGCCGGCGCGGGTGTCGCGGCCGATGCCAAGGCGACCGAGTTCGGTTCCATGATTTACGCCAAGAAGCCTGGCGACGGTAGCGCTCGCGAGCAGGCCGCGAGCTGCCAGCGCGTAATTGGCGGCCTGGCCAACATCGTCCACGAGTACGCCACCAAGCGCTATCGCTCCAACGTGATGAACTGGGGCATGGTGCCCTTCCAGATGGAGGCCGAGCCCAACTTTGAGGTGGGCGATTACGTCTTTGTGCCGGGTATCCGTGCCGCGCTCGATGGCGACCTGAAGGACATCGCCGCCTACGTGGTGCGCGCCGATGGTGCGGTCGAGCAGATTGAGCTCTACATTGCCGATATGACGGCCGAGGAGCGTGCCATCGTCAAGGCCGGCTGCCTGATCAACTACAACAAGTTCAAGGCCGCTGCCGAGTAACGCACTTAATTGTCCGCCCGGGGCTTACCCTTTCCCGCTCGCTCACGCGCTTCGCGAGGGTCGCGTTCGGGAAAGGGTAAGCCCCGGGCTACATTTCTGCGTTCTCGTTGGGTCTTGAGGGACGCTAATAAATAGACTTACTTGATGCCGCCCCTTTTTATTGGGGTGGCTTCTTTTTGTCGAAAACCGCCACAAAGGGGCAAGCACCTTTGTGGTGGTGGGGGTGAGCTCAATGTCGGTGTGCACGTTGAGCGACATTCTAATGAGCGTCTCTACAGGATTTCATCTGGGCTGGCGGGCTTGGTTGTTTTGGGGATGCCGAGTTTGGAGGACGCGAAATCGTCAACATTGTCCTTAATTCCGTCTTTGGTGTAGACAGTGACCATATAGGTGCTGTGTCCGAATTCGCCCTTGTCGCGTGTTGCCCAGGCATCCCAGTAGGCGGCCCCGTTTCGCCCTTTGATTTTTCCGACACGGCGGAGTTCTGTTCGCTTTAATTTCTGGTTGCTATAGATGGTTCGACCGGCCTCCTCGGTGAGTCCGCACTGTCCAAGCATCTTGTCGAGGACTTGGTTCATGTGGCGCTCATCGGTGTTTGGTGCGTAGTCGTAGGCGAGGGTGATGGAGTCGAGTGGCTGGTCGTCGATTAGATAGTTTAGCGTCTGAGGTCCAAGGCAGAAATAGGGGGAGCATCCGTCGATCTGACCGAGCAGTGGCAACTTTGACTGCCAACTTCCGGTGGGAATTCCATCTTCGTAAAACACGCCGCGACAGATAAAGGAGAGCGAGGTGGCACGCGAGCCGGCGTCGACCATTCCGCATAAATCGAAGGGCGAGGTGATACCAAGGGAAAAGGGCGTGATGACGATAAGGAAGAGCATCACGATGGGTATGGCGAGAATGGCGATGACGTTGCGACCGGTGGAATGAGGCGGCTTCATATGCGCTCCTCGAGACAAAGATCTGTTGAGGATAGGCAGAAATGGATATGTTCAGAGAGCAATTCAAGTTTAATCTCATTGCGCGAGATGGTCGACCGTTAGCGTCGAAAACCACCACAAAGGTGCCTGTCCCCTTTGTGGTGGTGAGGAGCGCGCGGCTTCTTTTGGTAATAGTGTTAGCTGGCGGTATCATTAGTGCAGGTGGCGAAGGTTTGCATTGTGGGGTGTTTTGCCGTGAGCCGTTCTGCCCGTATTGGATTGATTGTCTTGGCGCTTGCGATCGCTGTGGTTGGCGCGGGCGCTGTCGGTATGGCATTTCTACCTGCTGCGGTGACGGAGCCGGTGGTCAAGCCTGTGACTCAATCTGTCGAACTTCTGACCGGCGACGACAAGCCCGAGACCATTACCGTTGATTTTGATGAGCAGCCGGCTGTGCTGGGTATTAGCAATTATCCGCGTATTCAGCTTGGGGCCATGCGCTATACCACGGATACAAGCCTGATCGATAGGGCGTCCGAGCTACTCAAGGGCAAAACATTTAAGCGTTGGTACGGATATGCGTCCTATCGGGCAAAAGCGAACGACATGGTTGGCGGATGCCACTCGTCCATCGAGCTGGACACTGCAAACGGCGCAAAGTTATGTGATGTCTCGTACGATCCGGGCTACGAGGGCAATGAGGGTCCGGGCATCTACATCATGGACGGCGATGTCGCCTATGTCATGGAGGGCGACCAGACCGAGCTCAACGATTTTATGGGTCAGTGTATCCAAGATGCCTATAAACAGACCTGCTTGCCTGACCCGCAGACTGCACGCGATAGTGGGTCTGCCCGTACATGGCTGTTCGAGGATGAGATGCCCTGGACCGTCGAATCGGGAAGTACGGGTTCGGCGAAGGAGTAGAGACCGCGACTACCACAAAGGTACCCGTCCCCTTTGTAGTAGTTCTCGGTTTGTCTCGATCTGTAACATCTTGGCCGCTAAAAGTGGGCCTGGTGTTACAGATTTAGATTTTCGACTCAGGTGTCTTCGTTCGTCTCGATTTGTAACAGATAGAGCCCTATTTGCCGACTAGATGTTACAGATTGAGACAAACGGGCGCCGCTGAACAATTCGTCTCGATCTGTAACATCTGGAGCCGGAAACGGTCGATAGATGTTACAGATTGAGATAGTAAGGGGACGAGGCCGCAGCGGGCGAGCGTGCCTGCTCCCTATCACTTAATCACTCAGAAAATCTTATATATAGAGACTTAGATTTGTGTATAAGATCGCGCAAAGCTGGCAACAATACTTCTCGAACAACGTGAAGCCGCCCCGTAGGGCGGCCGCCCCAAGAGAGGTGATTCCATGAGAATCGATAAGCTAGCAATGACGTCGCGCGAGGCGCTGCAGACCGCCATGAGCACGGCTGCCGACGCGCAGGCCGGCGCGGTGGAGCCGATTCACCTGCTGTCCGCCCTGCTTGGTGCCGGCGAGCGCAATATCTCCGTGATCATCGAGCGCATCGGCGCCGATCCGGCCCAGCTTGCACGCTCCACACAAGATGCCATCGACCGCGCGCCCAAGGTTTCGGGCGAGGGCCAGCAGATGGGCCTGTCCAATGAGCTCGTCCGCGTGATCGAGAAGGCCGAGAAGAAGGCCACCAAGATGGGCGACAGCTTTGTGGTGACCGAGCATTTGCTGATGGCGCTTGCCGAGGACAAGGGCGAGGCTGGTCGTGTACTGCGTGACGCCGGCGTCACCAAGGAGCGCATCGAGCAGGTCTACGAGGAGCTGCGTGGCGATGACCGCGTGACGTCTGCCGAGGATAAGACCCAGTTTGAGGCGCTGGAGCAGTACGGTCGCAACATCTGCGATCTGGCCCGCGCCGGCAAGCTCGACCCGGTCATCGGCCGTACCGACGAGATCCGCCGTACCATCCAGGTTCTGTCCCGCCGCACCAAGAACAACCCCGTGCTCATCGGCGAGCCGGGCGTCGGCAAGACGGCCATCGTCGAGGGCATCGCCCAGCGTATCGTGGCCGGCGACGTGCCGAGCACCCTGCGCGACCGCGACCTCATCGAGCTCGACATGAGCGCGCTGGTCGCCGGCGCCAAGTATCGCGGCGAGTTCGAGGACCGCTTGAAGGCCGTGCTCAAGGAAGTGCAAAAGTCCGAGGGCAAGGTCATCCTGTTCATCGATGAGCTCCACACCATCGTGGGCGCGGGTGCCACCGAGGGCTCCATGGATGCCGGCAACATCCTGAAGCCGGCGCTCGCCCGTGGCGACTTGCACGCAATCGGCGCGACTACGCTCGACGAGTATCGCAAGTACATCGAGAAGGACGCGGCACTCGCCCGTCGTTTCCAGACCGTTATGGTGAGCGAGCCTACCGTCGAGGACACCATCTCGATCCTGCGTGGCCTCAAGGAGAAGTACGAGATCTTCCACGGCGTGCATATCACCGATAGCGCGCTCGTGGCAGCTGCCGACCTCTCCGATCGCTACATTGCCGACCGCTTCCTGCCCGACAAGGCCATCGACTTGGTCGATGAGGCCGCAAGCCGCCTGCGCATGGAGCTCGACAGCATGCCGGTCGAGATTGACGCCACCACGCGTCAGCTCACCCAGCTGCAGATCGAGGAGCAGGCGCTCATGAAAGAGACCGACGACGCCTCTAAGGAGCGTTTGGAGGCTCTGCGCCAAGAGATTGCCGAAGTCCAGGAAAAGCTCAACGTGCAAAAGGCCGGCTGGCTCAACCAAAAGAACGCCATCGACCACGTGCAGGAGCTTAAGGGCCAGCTTGACGCGGCCAAGAGCGAAGAGGAGCGCGCGACGCGCAACGGCGATCTGGGCCGTGCGTCCGAGCTTCGCTATTCTGTGATCCCGGGTCTGCAGCAGCAGATTCAGGATTCCGAGGCTGCGCTCGAGGCGCAAAAGCAGCAGGACGGCGAGGGCCTCAACGAACAGGTGACCTCCGATGAGATCGCCGAGGTCGTGAGCGCCTGGACCGGTGTGCCCGTGTCCAAGATGATGCAGGGTGAGCTCGACAAGTTGAAGGGCTTGGAGGGCGAGCTGCATAAGCGCGTTATCGGTCAGGACGAGGCCGTCTCCGCTGTAGCCGCGGCCGTGCGTCGCAGCCGTGCGGGTCTCTCCGACCCAGACAAGCCCATCGGCAGCTTCTTCTTCCTGGGCCCCACCGGCGTAGGCAAGACCGAGCTCGCCAAGGCGCTGGCCGAGTGCCTGTTCGATGACGAGCGCGCACTCGTGCGTATCGACATGTCCGAGTACATGGAGAAGTTCAGCGTCCAGCGTCTGATCGGTGCGCCCCCGGGATACGTGGGCTACGACGAGGGCGGCCAGCTCACCGAGGCCGTGCGCCGTCGTCCCTACTCCGTGATCTTGCTCGACGAGATGGAGAAGGCTCATCCGGATGTCTTTAACGTGCTGCTGCAGGTGCTCGACGACGGCCGTTTGACCGACGGTCAGGGTCGCCAAGTGTCCTTCAAGAACACGATTATCATCATGACGTCCAACGTGGGCTCCAAGGCTATCGCCGATCTGTCCGGCAAGGACGAGGAGGAGATGCGCCATCAGGTTGACGGGGCCATGGCTCAAACCTTCCGCCCCGAGTTCCTCAACCGTATCGACGATATCGTGGTGTTCCATCCGCTCGGCATGGCGCAGATCGAGAAGATCGTCGACATCCAGCTCGCCGACGTCCGCGCGCGTCTGGCCAAGGAGCGCATGACGCTTGCCATCACCCCGGCGGCCAAGCAGATGCTCGCCGTGGGCGGCCTGGACCCGGTCTTTGGCGCCCGTCCGCTCAAGCGTCTGGTTCAGCGCGAGGTCGTGGATGCCATCGCCGCCGCTATCATCGACGGCACGGTGCGCGAGGGCGATCAGGTGACAGTCGATGTCGACAAGGACGGCGGCTTTACCGTCGTGTGCGATAACACGCCGGCGGCCACCTACGAGGTCCCCGACGCCGAGTAGATTTTTGGGATATGCCTTAAAATCTACCAGCCGTCTCTAAACGCCAAGGGCGGCGGATCCATTGGGTCCGCCGCCCTTTTTCGTGCGACAATCGATGATGCCGAACGGATGCGATGTAAGGAGCTATGCAGATGAAAGACGAGATCAAGACAAGCGCGCCGGCGCCCAGGCCCACGTCCAAGCCGGCGCCCAAGCCGCGCGACCCCTACATCCGTGCCGAGAACGAGGACGATGACGGCTACGATCCCTACAGCGATCGCCGCCCCGAGCGCGAGCCGATGTTCGAAGCCGACCCGTGGCGTTAAGTGGCTAATTTGGGTGTCATGGTCCGCTAGTCCTGGGCCTTGATGCTCGGCAATAGTAAAACTTGATTTTCTATTAATCAAGCTACACACAATCTTGTTCTCCTGCTAATCAAGAATCGTTATAATCTTGATTAGCTAGAGAGCAAGATTGGAGAATCGTGGCATTCAACAACTTGATCGCCCAGAAAATAAAGGACTTTGAGCAACAGGGAGTTCCGCAGGTCTTTGAGCGAGATCTTGATCTGGGAAACTCACAGGAGCCAAAGCGCGACAACATCGTAAATGTGGTTGTGGGGGCCCGCCGTTGTGGAAAGACGTATCGCCTGTATCAGGAGATGCAGCGGCTTCGGGGCCGGGGCGTCGAGCTTGACCGGATGCTTTACTTTAATTTTGAGGACGAGCGCTTGCGCCCGTATGAGCCATCGCTGCTGGCGGACGTGCTCGACACGTTCTATGCGCTGCATCCTGCTGCTCGAACCGAGGGCGCTTACATTTTCTTTGACGAGATCCAGGAAATTCCCGAATGGGGTGCGTTTCTGCGGCGTGTAGTCGATACGGAGAAAGCGACCGTCTATGTGACGGGATCTTCTTCTAAGATGCTGTCCTCAGAACTTAAGAGCGAGTTCAGGGGTCGTTCTCTTATACGAGAGCTTTTTCCGTTGAGTTTTTCTGAATACGTTCGATATAAGACGGGGAGCGTTTTCGAGCCAGATGCGACCTTTTCCCCAAGCGATGCAGCGCTGCTTCGACATCATCTGATCGGATATCTTGAACGAGGGGGATTCATCGCGACGCTTGAGCAAACGCCCGCAGACGCGATTCAGCTGCTACAGGAATATGCTTCGCGAACGGTCGCTATGGACGTCATTGAGCGTTACGACGTCAAGAACCCCCGTTTGGCCTCGCTGTTTCTGGCGCGGTGCATGGCATCTTCGGGACGAGAGCTGTCAGTGAACAAAGTGTACAACGAGTTCAAGAGCAGGCAGATACCCGTCAGTCGTAATTCGCTCAGCGACTTACTTGAGTATTATGAGGATGCCTACCTGCTGTTCTCCGTGCCGGAGTTCACGCGTTCACTGGCAAATAATACGCGGTCTGCGTCTAAAGTCTACGCTGTCGATCCTGCGATGTTCGGAGCATTCTCTCCCGCATCGGCATTGGACCAGGGCCAGAGGCTCGAGACTGCGGTGTTCAATGCGCTCAGAAGAAGGACTCCTGCGGTGCGGGTCGGTTCGGTCTGTCGCCTATTGGTCAAGGAGAAGAATAAAAGCCATGAGGTTGACTTTGTGGCTGGGGATGCACTTCTCATGCAGGCTTATAGCCTGATTCAGGTGAGTGCGGATATGGCAAGCGAGAAAACGCGCGAGCGCGAAATTGCCGCGCTTGATGCCTCGATGGCCCAATTCGATCTTGGTGAGTCGACAATCGTTACCATGGATGAGCAGGCCGATATTCCATGCAAACACGGCGTGGTACATGCTGCGCCCGCATGGAAGTGGCTCCTTTCCTAATCGTCTATGGATTTGCGAGGCCAGGACTCAGGTGTCATGGTCCGCTAGTCCTGGGCTTTGATGCTCGGCAGGAGAATCTGGGCGAGGTAGTCGGTCTCAAGTTTGGTCGCGGCGTCGGCCTTGCCGTCTTTGCCGACCAGTACGTTCTTGATCTGGCTATAGGTGTAGCGGTTACCGGTCGTGAGCTCGACAAGCTCAACGGCCGTGTCCATGGGGTAGGTTGACACGGGATTCTGCGTCCGTCCGTTGATGGTCTGGGGCACCACGTACGGATAGACGGGGCCGCTGGCGTAGACGGTATAACCGTTGCCTAGATTGGCCGCACCCAAAACCGTATCGCCCTCATCGGGCGTAAAGCTCTCGCCCTCGCGCACCGCGACGAGCGTCACAATCGGCGTATCGCTGTCGCCGGCAAGATAGATGCATAGCGTGCTGCCATTTTGCCAAGTCTCGACCTTGCCGTACCACTCGACGGGGATATCGAGCTGGTAGAGGTCGGTTGCCTTGTGGCGAGCGTCAGCATCGCGGGCTGCCTGTGCCTTTTGCGCGCTCACGGCATTGACGGCGGCGTCGCGCCGCGCGGTTGCCGCCTGCTGGAGCACCTTGGCGGTGGCGGCGGAGCTCGCGCCTCCCTCCTCGGCATATTTGGCGGCGGCATCGATCTGGTCGTCGGTTACCGTGTCGGCCGAAGGCACCTTGAGCTTAAAGGCGGCCTGGCTGCTTAGGTCCTGTCCGTCGCTCTTGATCGTGACCTGCGCCTTGGTGGTCGGCACGGTATAGACGGTGCCGTCGGACGCGATGGGGGAGGCGGCAACGGAGAGCGTGTAGTCACCGGGTAGCAGTTTGATGCCACGGCCGTGCTCGTCAACATAGAGTGTTTCGCTTACGGAGGATCCGTCAGAATCCTGGCCACTCACCTGTACGGGAATCTTGGAGCCGGTGGAACAGTCGAGCCCCGCGGCATGTACACCAATCTGCACCGACATCATCGTGTGGGCATTGGCGGCGGCGATGGCAGCCTGCTCTTGCCGGTATCCGTTCCAGGCTGCGTAGCCTGCGCCGCCGGCGACGAGCGCGACGGCCACGACACCGGCGACCATCAGATTGCGGCGCTTGGGCGACATCTTACGATGACGAGCCTCGGCTTCGCGTGCCGAAGGAACGGACGGTAGGGGAATATCGCCCATGGCGATGGTCTCGTCCACGGCAGGCGCGGAGCCTAAGCCAGGGAGCTCGCGGGTCAGCGAATCTTCGGCCGGCAAGCTGCCAAGCAGGACGGTCTCTTCTCCCGAGTCGGATTCCGGCTGGTCATCGTCCTTGCTATCGTCCTCTTCGGCTTCGGCCTCGTCAGGAGCGTCTTTGGCGTCGCTGTCTTCGTGCGCCTCGTCCTGCGTGTCGACGGCCGAATCGCTAAACGAGAGCTCGTCTAGCGCAATCCGGTCAAGGCTCTCCAGGGCCTCGGCACATGCTTCCGCATCCTGGGCCGCATCCTCGCGGCCACACATCTCATCGCTCATATATCCCCCAATGCAATATCGGCTCAACACTGTACCCAAAAATGGAGCCATATAAAGCGAATGCGAAATATAAGATCCGATTTAACCCGAGCACATCGTTCAGCCGCATCCTCGCGGCAGCAAAAAGCCCCCGGAACGCGAACGAATCACATTCCGGGGGACTCTGCAATGCGTTGAGTTGCGCGGAGCCGGCTACGCCGCTTCGTGCTCAAACGATGTTTGCGTCAGGCACGTTACTCGGCGTGTGCGTAATCCACCTTGGCGCGGCGGGCGGTGGCCTTCTCCCAATCGCTGGTGCCCTCAAAGACATCCTGCTTGTAGGGATTGCGGCCGAGCTTCTTGGCGCGGTAGGCGATGTAGATGATCGCGGCGACGTTGGCGACCAGTGCGGCGATCGAGACCGCGGTAGCGGCGCTGGGGTCGAGCGTGGAGTGGGTCACAAAGATGGACTCCTCCTGGAAGAACGGGAACACCTGGGCAAACATGCACCAAATAGCCAGCGTAAAGGCGCGGTTCTGGATCCAGCCGCCCTTGTTCCAGATAAAGGCGGCGACGGTGGGCGCCAGCAGCAGCGCAAAGCCGCAGAACCAGGAGTGGGTGGGCAGACAGTTGTAGGTGTAGCAGAAGTTCCAGATATCGTAGGCGATGATGTAGACCCAGGTCATATCGGGCCACAGCATGTCGGTCTGATCCTCGGAGGCGTAGACGCTCCACCAACCGGTCATGCAGAAGATGTTGATGATACCGGCGATGCCGTTGAACACGTTGTTCCAGCCGGCCAGCTGCGTAGCACCTTCGGAGGTGACCCAGGTGGACTCGCCCAGGACAAAGAAGTGATAAGCGCTCTCGAAGTCGGACACGACGGCGATCATGATGTTGATGGCGACGATCACAAACGGCCATGCGCGGAACCAATGCGCCTTGCCGATCTTGCCCCACTGGTACTTAATGGCAATGAAGCCCCAGCAACCGGCCAGCGCCGCGTATACCTTGGCGTAGTGGAACCAGCTGTTCTGGTACACATGGGTGGGGTTGGTGAGCGCCCATTCGGCACCCTGCGAAACGCCGACGGCGATGGCGATGCAGTAGATGGTCATGGCCAGCGGAGCCACGCCAAAGATGATGGCCGCGCCCAGCTTGGTGCGCCTGCCTACCTCGTTGAGCACGATCAGGCCAATAAAGACCATGGCCCAGCCGGCCCAGTGGATAAGGGTATCGCTACCCCAAACATCGAACAGCATGCTGCTCTCCTTTCACAAGCCCGCGGCCCCTCTTCTGATCGCGGGCAGTTTGGCCAAATGTCGTCAGTTCTGGGGCTTGCGCTCCGGATACTTGGCGGTATAGCCCTCGATGTGGAGTGTCGAGGCGATGATTTCCTTGACTGTCTCGTCGGGCACATCGGGGTGCGTGCGGATATACATCAACAGTCCCATGATGAGGGTGTAGAACGTCTCGTAGACATGGTCGATGCGCAGCTCATGATGGGCGACAAAATCCACCACGGTGGTGTCGCAGATGTACTGAGCCACGCGCTGAACCACGTTGTGCAAAAAGCCGCCGTAGAGCGCGCCACTGCTTGAGGTGAGCGTACTCGGCAGTTCGTGGCCGCTGGCGACCAGACGCTTAAAGAGCGGGGCGACGGTGTCGAGTGCGCCCTCGATATCGCCGACGGTGCGGCCGGCGTTCCACTGCTCGAGCTCGGAGATAAAGCCGTCGATCGCCTCGTCCATAACAGTGGTGACGGCGGCGTCCATATCGGCAAAGTAGTGGTAGAACAATGAACGCGTGCAGCCGGCTCGCTTGGTCACGGCCGATACCGATAGGTGGGACACGCCCAGCTCGGAGCTTACGGTGCGCACGGCATCGAGGATCTCGCGACGGCGTTCGTCGCCCGTCAGGCGCTTTGCCGCACTATCGGATGCGGGGACGGCATCGACCACAGAGGTATCTGCTGTTTTGCCGCCCATGTTTTGCCGCCTTCCATCCTCTTTTGCCTGACCGTTCGCCTAACAGTCTTGAATATTGTTGACGGTTCGTCAATACTATTTTTGACACAATGTCAACTAATGGCGGGTGAACGGCATGGGGGCATGTCCGGCCTGCAAAAAAGAGGGGCGCTGCGGTCTCGCCGGGCTGCGGCAAGAGAAGGGACAACCATGATTCTCAACGGACCGGGAATTAGCTACACCGAGCCTGACATCGGTTCGGAGTTCGTGCCGCCGCTGCCGGAGCATCCGCGCGAGGCCATCGTCAAGCTGTGCGAGCACTGCACCAACCGTCTGCTGCATCGCGACGAGCTGCTGGGCTACGAGTACTGGTCGTTTGCCGAGGCCGCAACCGACGAGCAGGCCGAGGTACTCTGCAAGATGAAGATGCGCCGTCCCTATACGCTGCCCGAGATGGTCAAGCTCACCGGCATGCCCGAGGCCGATATCGAGAAGATGCTCGACGACATGAGCTACACGGGTCTGCTCGAGTACAACTGGGAAAATCCCGAGCGCGCCAAGCAGTGGGTGCTGCCCATGCTGGTGCCGGGTTCCGCCGAGTTCCTCAACATGCGCGTGAGCCAGCTCGAGGAGCACCCGGTCTATGCCAAGTTCTTTGAGCAGGCGTCCAAGGGACCGCTGTCCAAGGCCACGCCGATGGTGCCGCCCGGAGGCGCCGGTATCGGCATGCACGTCATTCCGGTCGAGAAGGCCATCGATGCCGCGAGCACGTCGGTGCCGATCGAGCATATCGAGCATTGGCTCGACAAATACGATGGCAAGTATGCCGCCAGCACCTGCAGCTGCCGCGCGAGCCGTCGCGTGATGGGAGAGGGCTGCGCCGACGACCCGGCCGATTGGTGCATCGCCGTGGGCGATATGGCCGACTACGTGGTCGAGACCGACCGCGGCCATTACGTGACGCGCGACGAGGTCTACGACATTTTGCGCCAGGCCGAGGACAACGGCTTTGTGCACCAGATCACCAATATCGACGGCGAGAACAAGATCTTCGCCATCTGCAACTGCAACGTCAACGTGTGCTACGCCCTACGCACCTCTCAGCTGTTCAACACGCCCAACCTGTCGCGCTCGGCCTATGTTGCCAAGGTCGAGAAGGACAAGTGCGTTGCCTGCGGTCGCTGCGTTGAGGTGTGCCCGGCCGGCGCCGCCAAGCTGGGCCAAAAGCTCTGCAGCAAAAAGGCCGGCGGACAGGTACCCGAGTATCCGCGCCAGGAGCTGCCCGATGCCACCAAGTGGGACCACACCAAGTGGTCGCCCAACTACCGCAACGATAACCGCATCGAGACGCATGAGTCCGGCACCGCGCCCTGCAAGACGGCCTGCCCCGCGCACGTTGCCGTTCAGGGCTATCTGAAGCTCGCGGCGCAGGGTCGCTATGACGAGGCCCTGGCGCTCATCAAGCGCGAGAACCCGCTGCCCGCTATCTGCGGCCGTGTGTGCAATCGCCGCTGTGAGGATGCCTGCACCCGCGGTCGTGTGGACGCCGCCGTGGCTATCGACGAAGTCAAGAAGTTTATCGCCCAGCGCGATCTGGACGCAGCGACCCGCTATGTCCCGCCCGTGGTGACCCCGACGCGTGCTGGCGGCTTCGACCAGAAGATTGCCATCATCGGTGCCGGTCCGGCTGGTCTGTCCTGCGCTTTTTATCTGGCCGAGAAGGGCTATAAGCCCGTCGTGTTCGAGAAAAACGAGCGCCCGGGTGGCATGCTCACCTATGGCATTCCCAGCTTTAAGCTGCAGAAGGATGTTATCGAGGCGGAGGTCGAGGTCATTCGCCTGATGGGTGCCGAGTTTCGCTATGGCGTGGAAGTCGGCCGCGACGTGACGCTCGACGAGCTGCGCGCGCAGGGCTTTAAGGCCTTCTACGTTGCCATTGGCTGCCAGGGCGGCCGCCTTGCCGGCATTCCGGGCGAGGACGCCGAGGACGTGACCGTGGCCGTCGACTATTTGCGCGAGGTCAACAGCGGCAAGATCGATGCGCTGCCCGGCCGCACCATCGTGGTGGGCGGCGGCAACGTGGCCATCGACGTTGCCCGCAACGCCTGCCGTCTGGGTTCTGAGCACGTTGAGATGTTCTGCCTGGAGAGCGAGGCGCAGATGCCCGCCAGCGAGGAAGAGCGTCGCGAGGCCATCGAGGACGGCGCACACATCAGTTGCGGTTGGGGCCCCAAGGAGGTCCATCTGGACGAGGCCGGCCGTGTGTGCGGCATCACCTTTAAGCGCTGCACGCGCGTCTACGATGACGAGGGCCGTTTTGCGCCCGAGTACGACGAGAACGACCTGCGCCGCGTCGATGCCGACCGCGTGGTCATGTCCATCGGCCAGTCCATTGTGTGGGGCAACCTGCTGGCTGGCTCCAAGGTGGAGCTTGGCCGCGGTCAGGGTGCCCTTGCCGATCCTCAGACCTACCAGACCGCCGAGCCAGACATCTTTGTGGGCGGCGACGTCTACACCGGCCCCAGCTTTGCCATCGACGCCATCGCCGCCGGTCATGAGGCCGCGGTGTCCATCCATCGCTTTGTGCAGCCGGGCTCCACGCTCACCATCGGCCGCAACCAGCGCCGCTACACCGCGCTCGACCGCGACGACGTTGTGCTCGAGAGCTACGACAACGCGAGCCGCGAGGTTGCGCATGTGGACCGCGAACGCGAGAAGGCCGCGCCGTTTAGCGAGTACGTCGAGACCTTTACCGAGGAACAGGTGCGCGCCGAGACCGCTCGCTGCCTGGGCTGCGGCGCCTCGATCGTCGACCCCAACAAGTGTATCGGCTGCGGTCTGTGCACCACCAAGTGCGCGTTCGACGCCATCCATCTGGATCGCGACCGCCCCGAGTGCTCAACGATGGTCAAATACGAGCAAAAGCTCCCGAGCCTCGGCAAGCACGCACTCAAGCGTGCCATCAAGATTAAATTCGGTCGCAAGTAAGTAGCCATAACGGGAACAGCAGAAGGAATCAAAAGTGCACGAGCTCGGAATCGTCTATCACATCATTCGCGATGTTGAGAATGTGGCGCGCGCCAATGGCGTGCGTCGCGTTTCGAGCGTGACGTTGCTGCTGGGCGAGGTCTCGGGCGTCGTTCCCGATCTGCTGCTTGATGCTTGGCGCTGGGCGGCAGATAAAAAGCCTATCACGCAGGGCGCGGAGCTTATTGTGGAGCCTGTCGAGGCCGTGACGCATTGCGAGGCGTGCGGCTGCGACTACGCGACGGTCGAGCACGGCAAGACCTGCCCCCATTGCGGTAGCGGCGAGACCTATCTGCTGCAGGGCCAGGAGGTCATGATCAAGCAGATCGAGACCCCCGACGAGGACCCGACAGACGCTGCCCCCGACGGCCTATCCGATGCCCCCGATGCCGTCGACGCCGCCAACCCCCTCCACATCGCCTAACTTAGTCGTTGGGGACGTTCTTAAACGACTAGTCGAAAAAGAACGTCCCCAATGACTAGCCATTTCAGAACGTCCCCAATAACTACTTTGCTAGAGCATATCGCTCGCCATTAGTCAAGGCATAGCTGTTTAAACGAAATAGCCTCAGTCTCAGCACGTTTGCATCTGTTTAAAAGCGGTAATAATGACAGCATGCGCATATCCGTCGTGTAAGTATTGGTTGGGTATCAGTTATCAGCGGCAGATCAGCCAATGATGCCGGAATGTAATCAACTTGTAACAAATTAAGACGTTTAAACAAATAATGCTACCTTTTGCAGTTTTTCAAACAATTCTGCTGTATTTGCAGCTATACTCCATAACTGTCGTGTAGGAATTACGTAGACAAAAAGGAGGTTATGTGATGGTAAGTATTGTTCTTGCTAGCCATGGTGACTTGGCGGCTGGAATCAAGCAGACGGGCTCGATGGTCTTTGGCGATCAGCCGTCTGTAGCCGTGGTCTCGCTCGAGCCGAGCATGGGCCCCGACGACTTCCGAGCCAAGGTCGAGGAGGCAATTGCTTCCTTCGAGGACCAGGAGCAGGTGCTCTTCCTCGTTGATCTGTGGGGCGGCACGCCGTTCAACCAGATCAGCGGGCTCATCGAGGGCCACGATTCCTGGGCTATCGTCACCGGTGTCAACCTGCCTATGCTCATCGAGGCATATTCGCAGCGCTTTGACGCAAAGAACACTGCACATGCGATCGCAAAACATCTCGTGACTGAGGCTAAGGCTGGCGTGCGCGTCAAGCCCGAGTCTCTGGAGCCCGAGGAGAAGAAGCCGGCTGCGGCCGCCGCTGCTCCTGCAGGCGCCATCCCTCCGGGAACGGTCATCGGCGACGGGCACATCAAGATCGCCCACGTCCGTATCGACACCCGTCTGCTTCATGGTCAGGTGGCCACCACGTGGACCAAGCAGATCAACCCCAACCGCATCATCGTGGTTTCCGACGGCGTTGCTCACGACGAGCTCCGCAAGACCATGATCGAGCAGGCTGCCCCTCCGGGAGTCCATGCCAACGTCGTGCCCATCAAGAAGATGGCCGAGGTCGTCAAGGACACGCGCTTTGGTGACACCAAGGCCATGCTGCTCTTCGAGAACCCGCAGGATCTGCTCAAGGCCATCGAGGCCGGCGTCGACATCAAGGAAGCCAACATCGGTTCCATGGCCCACTCCAAGGGCAAGGTCGTCGTTACTAACGCCGTCGCCATGGGCGATGACGACGTCAAGACCATCGAGGCTCTCAAGGCCAAGGGCGTCAAGTTCGAGGTCCGCAAGGTTCCTTCGGATTCCTCCGAGGATCTCGACGCCATGTTGAAGAAAGCTAAGGCCGAACTGGCCGCTCAAGCATAGTAAAGGAGGGTCCGATACATGTCTGCAATCACTATTCTGCTTGTTGCGATTGTCGCGTTGCTTGCCGGTATGGAAGGCATTCTGGATGAGTTCCAGTTCCATCAGCCGCTCGTGGCATGCACGCTTATCGGTCTCGTAACCGGTCACCTTCAGGAGGGCATCCTCCTGGGCGGTTCGCTCCAGATGATGGCCCTTGGCTGGGCTAACGTCGGCGCCGCCGTCGCGCCTGACGCCGCTCTGGCCTCGGTCGCTTCTTCGATCATCATGGTGCTCGCCCTCAACGGTGGCGCCACCGATTCGGCCAAGGCCGTTACCGCCGCCATCGCCGTCGCCGTCCCGCTGTCGGTCGCTGGTCTGTTCCTGACCATGATCTGCCGTACCCTGGCTACCGCTATGGTTCACGGCATGGACGCCTGCGCCGAGAAGGGCGACTTCGCCGGCATCGAGCGTTGGCAGTACGCCGGCATCCTCATGCAGGGTGTTCGTATCGCCATCCCGGCAGTACTTCTGTGCATCATCCCGGCCGAGGCCGTTACCAACGCGCTTAACGCTATGCCCGATTGGCTGTCCGGCGGCATGGCTGTCGGCGGCGGCATGGTCGCTTCCGTCGGTTACGCCATGGTCATCAACATGATGGCCACCAAGGAGACCTGGCCGTTCTTCATCCTCGGCTTTGTCCTTGCTGCCATCCCTCAGCTCACGCTGATCGCCCTTGGCCTCATCGGCATCTCCCTTGCCCTCATCTACCTTGGCCTTAAGGATCTGGCCAAGCAGGGTGGCGGCATGGGCGGTGGCTCCGGTGACCCGCTCGGCGACATTCTGAACGATTACGAGTAGGAGGGGAGTGATACATATGGCAGAGAACAAGATTCAGCTCACCAAGGCTGACCGTAAGAAGGTTTGCTTCCGTCATCAGTTCCTTCAGGGCTCGTGGAACTACGAGCGTATGCAGAACGGCGGCTGGTGCTTCGCAATGATCCCTGCGATCAAGAAGCTCTACACCAGCAAGGATGACCAGATTGCCGCTCTTAAGCGCCACCTGGAGTTCTATAACACCCACCCCTATGTTTCCGCCCCCGTCATTGGCGTTACCCTCGCCCTCGAGGAGGAGCGCGCCAACGGTGCTCCGATTGACGACGTCGCCATTCAGGGCGTCAAGGTCGGTATGATGGGCCCGCTCGCCGGCGTCGGCGACCCCGCCTTCTGGTTCACCCTTCGCCCGATTCTGGGTGCACTGGGCGCTTCCCTGGCCCTGTCCGGCAGCATCGCCGGTCCGCTGCTGTTCTTCTTCGCGTGGAACATCATCCGTTACGCCTTCCTGTGGTACACGCAGGAGTTTGGCTACAAGGTCGGCTCCTCCATCGCCAAGGACCTCTCCGGCGGTCTGATGGGCAAGGTCACCGAGGGTGCTTCCATCCTGGGTATGTTCATCATCGGCGCCCTGGTCGAGCGCTGGGTGTCCATCTCCTTCACCCCGGTCGTCTCCAAGGTCACGCAGTCCGCTGGCGCCTATATCGACTGGGCCAACCTGCCCGCCGGTTCTGAGGGCATCAAGCAGGCATTGACGATGTACAGCTCTGTCGGTGCCAACGCACTCGACCCGGTGAAGGTCACCACGCTTCAGGCCAACCTCGATCAGCTCATCCCCGGCCTTGCCGCCGTGTGCCTGACCCTTCTGGTCTGCAAGCTCCTCAAGAAGAAGGTCAGCCCGATCGTCATCATCCTGGCTCTCTTCGCCGTCGGCATCATCGGTCGCGTCTGCGGCTTCATGTAAGCACGCTTCGGCTTAAGACCGAGAGTTGCTAGGCAAGGGCTTTTGAGCCATTGAAACGGACCGCACCCGGTGGGTACACTGGATGCGGTCCGATTGTTTTTATTGGAGGGCGAGGCGCGTATGGCGCAATCTCAGAACAGCACGGTCGATCTGGCAACGCCGGCAACCTGCCTGATGGGGCTTACCAGTCACGGTAACGTGATGGTGGGCAATAAGGCGTTTGAGTACTATAACGAGCGTAATCCCGAGGATTATATCCAAATCCCGTGGGACGAGGTCGACTATATTGCCGCCGAGGTTTTGCGCGGCACCAAGAAGATTACGCGTTTTGCCATCTTCACCAAGGACAACGGTCACTTTACGTTTTCGACGCGCGACGACAAAGAGACGTTGCGCGCGGTCCGCAAGTACGTCGACGAGGATAAGCTCGTGCGTTCGCCTGACTTTATCGATGTGACGGCTAAGGGCGCCAAGAGCATCCCCTCCGTTATCAAAAACCTCTTCCACAAAGGCAACTAGCCATTAAAGAGCGCCCCCCTAAAGTGGGACGCGGTTTCCCATGAGGCTCGATCGGGAAAGTGCATCCCGGTTCGAGTGCCGATTGCGGGATGTAGTTTCCGGAACGGGCCCGTTTGGGAAACCGTGTCCCGTTTCGAGTCGAAATTCTGGGACACAGTTTCCCAGCGAGGTCCCATGGGGAAAGTCTGACCCAGAATTTGCCTGGATAGTGGGACGCACTTTCCGGAGGGCTGTTCCACCGCAACTTCGAAGAGTGGGTATACGCTGCATTACAGCGGCGTAAATCTGCTACACTAATACGACATGCCTCCGTAGCTCAGGGGATAGAGCACCGCTCTCCTAAAGCGGGTGTCGACGGTTCGAATCCGCCCGGGGGCACCAGAGATTTGCCGAGCCCGGTACCGCTACGGTGCCGGGCTCTTCTGGTCTAAAGGCCGGATTCGGACCGTCGACACCCGCGTCACCAATTTCCCCGCGGGGGAGTTTTCGAATCCGCCCGGGGGCACCAGAGATTTGTCGAGCCCGGTACCACCACGGTGCCGGGCTCTTCTGGTCTAAGGGCAGGGTTCGAGCCGTCGACACCCGCGTCACCAATTTCCCGCGGGGGGGTTGAATTCGCCCGGGGGCACCAGAGATTGATCGAGCCCGGTACACCGCCACGGTGCCGGGCTCTTCTGGTTCATGCCATGTCAAAAACGAAGCGCCCGCTTGCTGGGGGAGCAAGCGGGCGCCTGTGAGCGAATATGTTTGCGGCGAGAGCCGTAATGGGCGGTGGGGTGGCGACTAGTTGGCCGTACCGGAATCGTCGCCCGTGCCCGAGCCCGAACCCGAACCCGAGCCAGAAAGTGCGACCGTCAGCGTAATCGTGCTGTCGGTAGACTGCTTGCCGGTGGGGGAGACGCCCGTAACGGTGGCGTTTTCGTTGCCGCTCACGGGGTTGCCGTTCTGATCGCAGAATGCGATGTTGTAGAACCCGGCGTTGTTGAGCGCGGTAACGGCGGCGGAAATGCTCTTGCCGTACAGGTTGCCCGGAACGCTGGCCTTGCCGGACTTCTTGGCGATGACGACGGTAATCGTGGCGCCAGGCTTCTGCTTGCCGCTGGGGTTCCAGCTAATGACGGTGCCCTCGGTAACGGAGTCGTTCTCCTGGTAGCTCACGTCGACGCCAAAGCCTGCCATATCGAGGGCGTTGCGCGCCTGGGCCTCGGTCATGTCGGTCAGATCGGGGACGGAGGTGGTGTCAGGACCGCTGGAGACCTTGTACGAGATGGTCGTGCCCTTCTCGACTTCCTTACCGGGTTCGGTGCCCTGCTCAAAGACCTGGCCCTCATCGGCCTCGTTGGCCTCCTCGGAGGCGTTGCCCTTCAGGCCAACGCTTGCCAGCGCGGCTTCTGCCTGGTCCTTGGTCAGGCCGACAAGCCGGGGAACCTCAACCTTCTCGGAGGGCTTGGGGCCCTTGGAGATTACCAGGTTCACCTTGGTGCCCTTGGCCTTCTTGGTTTTGCCGTTGGGCGTCTGCTCGGCGACCTTGCCCTCGTCGATATCGTCGTTGTAGCTTTGGTCGATGGTGCCGACCTCGAGGCCGGCTTCCTTGATCTGCTCGACGGCAGTCTGCTGGTCCTTGCCCAGCACATCGGGCACGGTGACCTGCTCGCCGCCAAAGAGTCCTGTGGCAAAGGCCACCACGATACCGATGACGGCAACGGCTGCCACCACGGCGGCGATGATCTTGTTCTTGTTGGATTTGGGCTTTTCGACCTCGTAGGAGCCGGTGGAGCCCGAAACCGAGCTACGGGCGGTATTCTGGCCGCTCACGCCCGAGACGGGACGTACCATGGCGCGCGTCTGATCGGAAAGCTCGCGAGTCTTGGTGGCGCCCAGCTCACCGGGTGCACCGATGATGCGCGTGGGCTCCGAGATGTTGACGGCACGGCCCGACAGGTAGCTGTTGAGCACCTGACGCAGCTCGTCGGCGGTCTGGAAGCGGTTTGCCGGGTCCTTCTCCATGCACTTGAGGATGATGCGCTCAAGGTCGGCGTCGACACCGGAGTTGATCTGGCTCGGCGGAATAGGAAGCTCGTTGACCTGCTTGAGTGCGACCGAGATAGCGTCGTCACCGTCAAAGGGAACGCGGCCGGTGGCGCACTCGTACATCACGACGCCCAGCGAGTAGATATCCGAGGTGGGGCCGAGGTCCTGACCGCGGGTCTGCTCGGGGCTGACGTAGTGGGCGGTTCCCAGCACGTTGTTGTCTTGCGTGAGGTGGCTGTTCTTGGCGCGCGCGATGCCAAAGTCCATCACCTTGATGTTGCCGTCGGGCAGCACCATGATGTTCTGCGGCTTGATGTCGCGGTGGATGATCTCGTGCTTGTGGGCGACCGAAAGCGCGGAGCTGATCTGTGAGCCGATCTGCGCGACCTTCTTGGGATCGAGGGCGCCGTGGCTCTTGATGCCGCTCTTAAGGTCGGTGCCGCGCAGGTACTCCATGACGATGTAATAGGTATCGCCGTCCTTGCCCCAATCGTAGACGCCTACGATATAGGGGGAGGAGAGGCCGGCTGCTGCCTGGGCCTCCTGCTTAAAGCGTGCGGCGAAGGTGGCGTCGCCGGCATACTGCGGCAGCATGATCTTGACGGCCACCGTGCGGTCAAGGACCTGGTCCTGTGCACGGTAGACGGTCGCCATACCGCCTGTCCCCACCTTATCCTTGAGGAGGTATCTTCCCCCGAGGACCCTCTGTTCCATTCCTGCTCCTAACATAACTATTCGCTCAACGATGTGTGTAGTACCTACGATGTGGCCGCTGGGGCCGTGTGGCGCGTTGCCGCTAACTCTTCGGCCGCGGCGCGCCTCGGGTGTCCGATTCGATCATGGGCATCACGCTCCCTGTGCGGCGAGCGCCGCGGTCAGGACGATGCCGGCAATCTTGGCCGCCTTGACGTCGTGTTTGTCGTAATCCTCCAAGGCCACCGAGATGGCGACCGTGGGTGAATCATAAGGTGCAAAGCCAACGAACATCGAGTTGACGTTGGTGCCGCCGGTCTCGGCCGAGCCGGTCTTGCCGGCGACCTTGACGCCGGGGACCTGGGCATCGGTGCCGGTGCCGGACTGGACGACGGCAAGCATGGCCTGCTTGACCTGGTCGGCCGTGGCGGAGCTGACGGCCTGACCCAGCGAGCGGGACTGCGTGGTCTTGACCACGGTTCCGTCCGGGGCGAGTACCTGGGCTACAAAGTACGGGTCCATGACTACGCCGCTGTTAGCGATGGCGGCGGCAATCACGGCGTTTTGCATGACGGTGGTCTGCGGGCCGGGCGTGTGGTCCATGCCGACAGGCTGGCCGGCGCCGGCCCAGGCGGTCTCCCACTCGGTCATGAGCGACGGGTCGGCCATGATGGAGGCCGCGGAGGTCAGGTCCTGGCCGAGCTTTTGGCCGTAGCCAAAGGCGTTGGCAAACTGCACGAGCGTGTTTGCGCCAACTTCGTTTGCCACCTGGCCAAAGACGACGTTGGAGGACACGGCAAAGGCCTGCTGCAGGCTGATGGTGCCGTAGCTCTCGTTGGCATAGTTGGTGACCGGTGCGTTGCCGATGTCCATGGAGCCGGGCGCCTGGTAGGTGCTGGTAAGGCTGGCGGTACCGGTCTCGAGTGCCGCGGAAAGCGTAACGACCTTAAACGTTGAGCCCGGCGTGTACAGCGCGTCCATGGCGCGATTGTACATGGAGCCGTCCTCGCCGCCGCCCGTCTGTAGCAGGGCATCGATGTTGGTGTTGTCGTAGGTGGGCGAGCTGGCACATGCGAGCACCGCGCCGGTACGCGGGTCGATGACCACTACAGCGCCCTTAAAGCCCTTGAGCGCCTGCTCAGCAGCCGTCTGGATGCGCGAGTCGATGGTGAGCTTGGCGGTGTTGCCCGGCTGGGTCTGGCCCGCGAGCGACGCGATGGCGTTGTTCCAGCTGGAGTAATCCTTAGAGCCGGTGAGCGTGTCGTTCATGACGCTCTCGATGGCGGTGGTGCCATACTGCTGGCTCACGTAGCCAACCACGTGCGCTGCCAGGTTACCGTTGGGGTAGGAGCGTACGTAGGTGCCGTCCTCCTGCTGCAGCGACTCGGCCAGCGTCACGCCGTCGGACGTGATGATGGAACCGCGCTGGATGTACTTGGAGCGGGCGATGGTGTGGTTGTTGGTCGGCATATCCTGATAGTCCTTGGCCTTGATGACCTGGACATAGGTGAGGTTGCCGATAAGGATGGCGAACAGCGCCGTAAAGGCGAGCACCGCACGGGTTAGACGGTTGGCGAGCGCGACGCGGCCGAGCACACCGGATTCAGGCGTGTCGAGCAGGCGACGGCGCATACGCGAGCCGACGGAATGGCTGCCGCTGCCGTAGGAAGACGAGGTGGCAAAGCGCGTGCCCGTCGGGGCGGCGGCAGATGCGACCTGATCATCGGTGATGGCGGCCATGGTGCCGGTGCCGGTGAGCTCGGCCTCGCGTCCGGTCGCCTCGTCACCGGCGCGCAGCAGGAGCGCGACGATGATAAAGCTCGCCAGCAGCGAGGAACCGCCCTGGCTCATAAAGGGCAGGGTGACGCCGGTTAGCGGGATCAGGCGGGTTACGCCGCCAACGATCAAGAAGGCCTGGAAGCTGATGGCGGCCGTAAGGCCCGTGGCACTAAAGGCTGCGAGGTCGGATTTAGCGCGGGCAGCCGTGGTGAGGCCACGCACGGCAAAAAGCATAAACAGGATGAGCACGGCGCCGCCGCCCAAAAGGCCCATCTCCTCGCCGATAGCCGAGAAGATAAAGTCGGACTCGACGACGGGGATGTTGTTGGCCATGCCGTTGCCGATGCCAACACCGACCAGGCCGCCATCGGCAAGCGAGAAGAGCGACTGGACGATCTGGTAGCCCTGGCCCTGGGCGTCCTTAAACGGATCGACCCAAACCTGGAAACGCACCTGAACGTGAGACAGGAACTTGTAGGCGCCCACAGCTCCAACGGCTAAGAGCGCAAGGCCGATAACGACATACGAAAAGCGCCCCGTGGCAACGTAGAGCATCAGCAAGAAGATGGTGTAGAACAGCACGGCCGAACCCAGGTCGCGTTCGAAGACGACGACGAGCAGGCACACACCCCACACGGCAAACAGCGGCAGCAGCAGTCGCAGGCGAGGGATCTTAAAGCCCAGGATCTTGCGGTTGGAGATGGAGAGTAGCTCGCGGTTCTCGGCTAGGTACCCGGCCAGGAACAGGACGATAAAGACCTTGGCGAACTCGCCGGGCTGGATGGTAAAGCCCGCGATGCGAATCCACAGCTTGGAGCCCGAGATCGTGGTGCCGATAAAGATGGGCAGCATCAGCAGAATGATGCCGATAATGCCAAAGGTGTACTTGTAGCGCATGACCACGTCGAGGTTTTTGACCAGTGCAAGCGTTCCCACCATGAGCGCCACCGAGACAAACAGGATGATGAGCTGTGAGATGGCGAGAGCGGGGGCGAGGCGTGTCACGAACGTGATGCCGATGCCCGAAAGTATAAATACGATGGGTAGGATGGCGGGGTCGGCGCCGGGCGCCAAGATGCGCACGGCGATATGTGCCGCGGCGAAGGCGGCAAAGAGGCCGATCGGCACGGCGAGCGTCTCAAAGGAGATGGCGGCGCCCGCGGTGAGCACGTACATCGCATACAGCAGGATGACGGGGAACGCCGAGGCGATGAGCAAGAGCAGCTCGGTGTTGCGGCGACTCATAAGCGGCACTCCCTTTCTAGTTCTTTTCGGAGGCTTCGGCCTCGGCGGACTGTTCGGCGGTTTTCTCGGAATCTGATTCGGAGGTCGATCCCTGATTGGTGTTGTCGCGAATCGTTTGCGCATCGATCACCTGGCGGGTCTGCTCCTCGTCGATCTGGTGGCGGTACTTGGATATCGTGTCCTGCGCATCGTCGACACTTGTTTGCGGAATGCCCGCCTTGAGGCGGTTTTGCGTGTCTTCGGGCAGGTCGGACAGCTTGATACTGGTTTCGCTTTCGAGCCAGTGGAGCTTGAGTCCGAGCGGCTTGCCGGGCAGGCCGCGCCAGACGGCGACATTGCCCTGGTAGGTACCCAGGTAGTACGAGCCGGTGACACCCGTGTAGGCCCAGATGCCAGCCGCCAGCACAAAGACGAGGGCCAGGATGGAGGCGATAGTAATGTTGCGGCGACGCACGCGTTGCGCCTCGCGCATAACGCCATCGTCAACCAGGTCAACGACTACTACGGTCACGTTGTCGTGGCCGCCGGCGGCAAGCGCCGCGTCCACTAGGTTGTCGACGCAGATTTGCGCGGTTGAGGACTGCGTGGCGATGTTCTCGATATCGCTATCGGGAATCATGCTCGAAAGGCCGTCAGAGCACAGGATCAGGCGGTCGCCTTCCTCGATATGCAGAGTGAAGTGGTCGGCATACATGGCGGGGTCCGAGCCCAGCGCACGGGTGATGACCGAACGGTTGGGGTGGACGCGAGCCTCGTCTGCCGTAATCTCGCCGGCGTCCACGAGTTCTTCCACATAGGAGTGGTCGCGGGTCACGCGGATGAGCGTGCCCTCGTGGAGCAGGTAGGCGCGCGAGTCGCCCACGTGGGCGATGGCGAGCGTATCGTTTTCGATATAGGCGCAAGTGGCTGTGCAGCCCATGCCGGGCTTGCCCAGGCCGTTCAGGGCCGCCTCGATTACGGCGGCGTTGGCTGCCTCGACGGCTGCGGCCAGGCGTGCTGCGTCGGCGGACTGCGGGGCCGTCTTGGCAATAGTCTCGACGGCGATGGAAGAGGCTACCTCGCCGGCGGCGTGACCGCCCATGCCGTCGCATACGCAAAAGAGCGGCGACTGCACCAGGTAGGAATCCTCATTGTGCGGGCGCACACAGCCAACGTCGGAGCGGGCGCCCCACATGAGTTGCGTGGTGGTGCCGGCATCATAGGTCGAGTCGGTCTCGATGCGTTCCTCGGTCAGGGGCTCAAAGCTCATGGTCGAGCCGGGGTCTTTGAGCTTGGCCTCAACGGCGGCAACGTCGATCTCGGCTGTGTCACCGGGAGAGACGGTGTCGGTCTCGGCGTTTGATTCGGAATCGCCGGTGTCCGGGGAGCCGGGCTCCTCGGACGCGCGGGCGGTCGACTCGTCGTCTTGCGGGCTGACGTCTATAGGCTCGGGTGTCGCAAAGTGCGACGGCGCGGGCGTGCTTTGCGACTGGGCGGCGGGCTCGGCCACGGTATCGGACTCGCTTGCGGGCGCAGGCTGTGGGGCCTTGGGTGCAGGGCCGTCCTCGGGGGATGGCCCCGCTTCGGGCGCCGGCGTAGACACGGGCGCAACCTCGGATGCCGGGGCTATGGGAAACGCCGGCGCGGCGGGCTCGGGTGCCGCAAACACCGCAGCGCTCTCGTTGATTGCCGCGGCGACGGGCTCTGCAAAGTGAGCCGGCGCCGGGGTTGCTTCGGGCGCTGTGGGCTGTTCCGCGGCATGTGCGCCGATGGGCGCCGCTACGGCATCCTCTTCGTCCTCGTTATCGGCGAGATCCGAAATATCATGCGTTACTTGCGAAAGAGGCAGGGAGAACACGGTGTCCTCGGGCTCCACGGGTGCGGAGCCCGCCGGAGCGGCGTGGGCCGGCGCAGCTGTGGCGGCGGCCGGTGCCTCGGTCATAGTTGCGGACTTGTTCTCCTCGTCGATCATCGACGGTTCACCTTCATGACCACGTCGCCAATCTGGACTTCGTCGCCCTCACGCAGCGTCGCGGGCTCCACGAGCTGGCGGCCGTTGACGAGCGTGCCGTTAAGCGAGTTGAGGTCCTCGATGATGAGCGCCGGGCCCTGCAGCGAAAAGCGCGCATGCGAGGCCGAGACGAACGGTTCGTTGATGCAGATGTCCGAAGATGGCGAGCGACCGACGATGACGGGGCCGAGCATGTCTACGTGGATGCCGCGGATACCGCGCGGGCCCTTGTCCACATCGATCGTCCAGATAGCCGAGTCGCGGCGCTGCCCGCGCACGAGTCCCACGCCGGTCTTCATGACGGCGAACAGGAAGATATAGAGCAGGGCGACCAAGACGATGCGGCCTGCAAAAAGGACGATATCGATGTTCATAAGCGACTATCCCCTAAATTCAAAGGTACTCAGGCCAAACGTCAGCAGATCGCCGTTGCGCAGCGGGCAGCGCGTAATGCGGCGGTTGTTGACGAGCGTGCCGTTGGTGGAATTGAGGTCCTCGATCGACCAATCCGAGCCCGTAAAGGTGAGCTGGGCGTGGCGGCGCGACACGTTGGGGTCGCGCAGGGCAATGTCGGAAACTGAGCGCTCGCGACCGATGGTTACCTGTGCGGAGGTGATGCTATGGCTCTCGCCGCTCACGACGTCGACGAGCTGGGCGAGCGGGCGCTGCGGGGCGCGAGTGCTTGCCATGTTGGAGGCGATGCCGGCTGCGGCGCCTAGGCCCACGGCGGCACCGGTCGCGGCGGCTCCGCCCATGCCGGCAAGCGCGTCGCGCGAGACGGTCTGCGGCACCGGGATAGGAGCGACGGGGTCGGGGACGCTAGGCGCGAAGGGATCTGCTACGGCAAGCGGGTCGGGAGCGGCGGCACGAGGCGTCGGCTGCTGCTGGGGCATGGCGGCGGGGCGCTGCTGCTGCGGGGCAGCAAACTGCTGCTGGCCGGCGCGCGGGGCGCTGGCGGCACGGCTTGCCGCGGAGTTGTTTTGGCCCAGACCGTTTTGATAGGCGCGCTCTTCTTCGTACAGGCGGCCGAGCGTGGGGGCATCGACGTTCTCGGCAAAGACCGAGAACTTGCCGGCACGCAGCTGCGGATCGATCATAAAGCGCACGAGGGGCTCGCCGACAAAGACATAACGGCGCTTTTCGGCCTGCGCCTTCACGAACTCGCGGACCTCGCGCGAAAGCTCGGGGTAGAACGGGGCGAGCATGGGGTCGTCGTCGGCGGCGATCAGGATGGTATAGAGTGCCGGCGCCGTGTTGACGCCATTGATCACCAGAGTCTGATCCTCCATGTCGCGAGCGGCCTGCTTGGCAAGCTTCTTAAAGGAGAACGGGGCACGGGTGGCACCGAAGATGCCGGCCACGTGGTCCTCGAAGATGTTCAGGAAGTTCACGAAAGATCACTCTCCGTATAGGTTCTTTGGTATCCGAGCAAATATAGGCATATCCCAACGATTATAGAGGATAGGATTCCCGCAACCGCCGCCTTGGCGATGACCGCGGCTGCAAGGCTGGCAATTTCCATATGGTGTGCAAGACAGGACGCCGCTGCGCAGCCGATGCCGGTGACGGCGATGGCGGCGATTGCGGCAAGGTTTGATCCCTGATCGGCACGCTTGGCATGGGCGTTGAGCAGCGCAGATGACGCCGCGGCAGTTGCCGCTACCAGCACAAAGGCAGCCCAAAGGAGTGGGTCTCCCAGCGCTGCGGCAACGTTACCGAGCCCCAGCACGCCTCCGGCTGAAAGCGCGACCGTGGCCAGACGGGCAAAAAGTGCGCCCATGCCCGTTGCCGCGGCGGCGCTTGCCGGGCCGAGCCAAAATGACGCGACGCCGGCGGTGACCCCAGCTGCCAGGAAGGTATTGCCGGTCAGACAGCCAAGCGCGAGTGCACAGGTGAGTGCGGCGCTCGCGGCAGCCTCGGTGCGACCCCAGGCGATCCACCAACCGGACATGGCGGCGGCAAAGATCACCGCGACGGGCAACATCGACAGGACGCCCTGTGCCTGCATGGTGGCGTTTGCCATGAGCACCAAAAAGCCCACAGCCGAGATGGCCGAGCCAATCTGGGGGGCCAGGCCGGCCGCCGCTCCGATCGCGATAGCCGCAATGACCAGGCCGGGAAGCGCCGCGACGCCGGCCGTCTGCATCAGCAAAAAGCTAAAGGCGCCGCACGTTAGCGCCGAGATAGCGTGCATGGCGTAGTCGCGCGCATGGCTCCAGCGCGTGCCTGCCCAGCCGAGTGCGGGGTCGACTTCGATGGTGTCGTCCTCGTAGTGCGACGGCTCGATATCGTCGAGCTCCTGCTCGTCATCCGAAAGTTCGCCAACCATTTGCTCCAGGCTGCGACGGCCTTCGCGCACGCTGCCCAGACCGGCAAGGAGCTGGTCGCAAAATGCCTCGATGCTGTTGGGGCGGTCCTGCGGCATGGGGGAGAGCGCGCTCATGAGCGCGGCCTCGGCTCCCGGGGGAAAGTGTGGTATCAGCTCGCTGGGATAGGTGGCGCCGCCGATGATGCGGCCGAGCGAGTCGGCGGGCGTGGCCGCCATAAAAGGAGCGCTGCCGCACAGGCCCTCGTAGATCACACAGGCGAGGGCAAAGACATCGGCGCGCTCGTCGACCGTGCCGGTCTCGATATCGAGCTGCTCGGGCGGCATGTAGCCGATGGTGCCGCCGCGTGAGCCGCCAAAGCCACCGGCGGACGACAGCCGCGCCATGCCAAAGTCGGTGAGCTTTACATTGCCCGAGTGGTCGATGAGCACGTTGGCGGGCTTAATGTCCAGGTGGAGTACGCCATTACTGTGGGCGAAGGTGAGCGCCTGGCCCAGGGCATCGGCAATGGCCGCGGCCTCGTCAAAGGTAAGTGAGTGGCCGTCCGCTCGGTGCAAAAACTCGGCCAGCGACATGCCATCGACATATTCCATAACCAGGTAGGCATAGGCTGTGTCGTGCGTAAAGTCGATGACCTGCACGATGTTGGGATGTTGAAGCATGGCGGCAGTGTGCGCCTCGCGCAGGACATCCATGATGTCGCTAGCGGGCATGCCGGCACCGTTGATAAGGGGGATGCGTTTAATGGCGACGCGGCGGCGCAGGTGCGTGTCGCGGCAGATCTCGATGGAGCCAAAACCGCCGGTCGCAAGTGTCTCGAGCGGCTGGTACCGCTTGAGCAGCTCGCGAGAGCTGGTGCCCTCCAAAGGAACGTCCGGCGAGAACCGGGCGGTATGTTGCGAGAAAAGCGGCATGGCCAACCCTCGTGCGTTTAAAGTTCGTTTGCGAGCGGCGGGCGCGGGGCCGAGCCGTTCGCGGTGGCATAGATGCTGCTAGTGTAGCACGCTCGGGCAGATGGCGAGGATAGCGGGATGCGAGGTGGCCCGATCGATTTGGCCCCCTTGATTGGCAACTTCATCCGAACACCTCCCATATTCATCCGTACATGTACGGA
>UQMY01000016.1 GCA_900542325.1 uncultured Collinsella sp.
CGTAGCGGGTGGTTTAAAGCTGGCCGCTGCGCGGCCAGCAGACTAAAGTCTTGAATAAAAAGGGCGCCGCGGATGAAGTTCCGCGGCGCCCAAGCCACACGCTAACAGCTTTAAGGAGTCAAAGCTGGTTTAGCCAAAAAAGCGCTTGATCTCGATCTCGGCGTTCTCCAGGCAGTCGGAGCCGTGGATCACGTTGGCGTTGACATCGACAGCAAAGTCGCCGCGAATGGTGCCGGGGGCAGCATCAAGCGGGTTGGTGGCGCCCATAAGGGTGCGCATCTTGGAGACAGCGGAGAGGCCGGAAACGACCATCTTGACGACCGGACCGCTCGTCATAAAGTCGCAGAGACCGCCAAAGAAGGGCTTGTCGGCCAGATGGGCGTAGTGCTCCTCGACGGTAGCGCGCTCGAGCGTGGTCATCTCCATGCGCTCGATAACAAGGCCGCTGCGCTCAATGCGAGCAACGATCTCGCCGATCTTGCGATCGCGCACGGCGTCGGGCTTAATCATGATGAAGGTCTTCTCGATAGCCATAAGGTAGCCTTTCAAGTAGGTTCGCGCGTGCCCAAGTCCTATTCCGGCACCCGCCTGGACTGCATCGTAACAGAGTTCTAGCTGCAGTTAAACAAAAAGCCGTTTATTGAAGCGTTATTATTTATTAAAGCGCTCCATATGTGTCACTTCTGTTTCGAAGCCCGACTAGAGTACCATCCGTCCCACTTTCAACTGCAACGAACAGAACGGGCGGTCGATTGTCGCCCGTGAACGCACCCCCTTCACAACCTGCGCAAATGTCCTACAGAAGTTCTCGACAAGCTCCTTCCTTCTCTATAACAAAACGGGTGCCCACCGTAGCGGGCACCCGTAAAGGCAAAATATGATGAACACACCAGACAGACGCATCCAATAAGCTAATTAGCTCCGTGGCCCATCTCGACGACCTTGGATAACGAGCCAAACACACCCTCATCGGCCGCGAGCTGCGCCTCGGCGCTTCCCAACTGCACGGCAACGGCAGCAGGGGCGGTACCACCCTCGGTCGTGCGCGCGGCGACAATCGACGGGATGTCGAGTGCCTCGGTAATGTCGCGCTCAAAGAGCGGACTTGCCTCCTGAAACACCTCAAACGGCAGGTCCTCAAGATTGCAGCCGCGCTTCTCACACATCAGGACAAGATGACCCACCACGGCATGTGCCTCGCGGAACGGCAGGCCGCGCTTTGCCAGGTAATCGGCAACATCAGTGGCTGCCAAGTGGCCCACACCACACTCGCGCGCCATGGCGTCCTCGTTGACAGTCCAGGTCGAGATCATGCCGGCCATAACCGACAGGCACTGCATGAGCGTATGGGCGGTATCGAGCGCACCCTCCTTGTCCTCCTGCAAGTCCTTGTTATAAGCAAGCGGCAGGCCCTTCATGGTCACGAGCAGCTGCACCAGGTTGCCGTACACGCGACCGCTCTTGCCGCGGATAAGCTCAGCAAAGTCGGGGTTCTTCTTCTGCGGCATGATAGACGAGCCGGTGGAATACGAGTCGGAAAGCGTGATAAAGCCGAATTCGGAGCTCGACCACAGCACGATCTCCTCGGAAAGACGCGACAGGTGCATGGCCATGACGGAGCCGGCGTAATGCAGATCGAGCAGGAAATCACGGTCGGAAACCGCATCGAGCGAGTTGGGAATCACACCCGCAAAGCCAAGCTCGGAAGCCGTCATCTGACGATCGAGCGGATAGCTCGTACCGGCAAGCGCGGCGGCACCCAGCGGGCAGTTGTCAGCGGCATCAAAGGCGGCCTTCAGGCGTGTAAAGTCGCGCGCGAACATCCAGGAATACGCCAGCAGATGATGCGACAGCAGCACGGGCTGAGCATGCTGCATGTGCGTGTAGCCCGGCAGAATCACCTTGTCGTACTTCTTGGCCGCATCCACCAGCACATGGCGCAGCTCAAGATTGGCCTCCATGAGTTCCTTGGCCAGCGCCTTGACGCCCAGACGCGTATCGGTCGCCACCTGGTCGTTGCGCGAACGCCCGGTATGCAAGCGCTTACCGGCCTCGCCGATGCGGCGCGTCAGCTCGCTCTCGATGGACATATGAATGTCCTCATCGTTGATATCGAAGGTGAAGTTGCCGGCATCGATATCCTGTTCGATTCCGGTCAGGCCCTCGGCAATCGCCTGCTCGTCCTCGGCACTGATGATGCCCTGGGCCGCCAGCATCTTGGCATGCGCCTTAGAACCGGCGATATCCTGCTTATAGAGATGTTTGTCGACAGGCAGCGACGCGCCAAACTCCTGCGTGACCTCGGCCACTCCCGCCTCAAAACGACCGCCCCAAAGAGCCATGGAACCGTCCCCTTTCTCCAAATACCAAAACAAGCGCCCAAAGCAATGAGCCATGTCGCTAAAGCGATTTTTCAACCGATAGTTTTACACATTCCCCACCGTGCACAGGGCCATGTAGCTAATATGCAAAGAAGTGACGCACGAGGCACTTGGTGCCCAACTTCTCCCTCCGGATGTTGCCTTGCGAACCATCGATCCAGGCCTTCAGGCTCATAGGAACATCCTCGACCTTTGCAGCATCGAACTCGGGCGCGAGGGCAAGCAAGGCATGCGCGATAGCGTTGAACATAATGGATACTCCTCATATATATAGGCACAGAGCCGCCAAATTGATAGAAGGAGCCCCGCCGGACAACCCCGGCGGGGCTCGGACTCAGCCGTAGACGCGGCATCATATATGCGGGCGGAACGTAGGGGCCACCGATGTTAAGAAGTGTCAGCAAGCATAACGAAAGGTAGGGACCCCGTGCGCCCGTTACGTATCACGCGGATGGGCCGCGCGGATACCAAGGAAGAGAAGCCTTAGGCCTGGGCTGCAGCAGAGCTGGGACCCTGGACCTTAGCCCACGTCTTGAGCGACAGCGTGTCAATCTCGATAAAGCCGGCGCTGGCCTTCTCGTCAAACGTGGTGTCACGGTCGTAGGTGGCCAGACCGTAGTCATAGAGGCTGAAGGGGCTCTTGCGGCCGACGACATGGCAGTTGCCCTTGAAGAACTTCAGGCGAACGGTACCGGTCACGAACTTCTGGGTGTCGGCCATAAAGGCGTCGAGCGCGTTTTTGAGCGGGCTGTACCACTGGCCGTTGTATACGGCGGTGGCCCAATCCTGCTCGAGTTTGATCTTGGTCTTGAGCAGGTCGCCCTCAACGCAAATATCCTCGAGCGCCTTGTGGGCGGTGATGAGCGTCAGGGCGCCGGGAACCTCGTAGCACTCGCGGCTCTTGAGGCCCACCAGACGATCCTCGACCAGATCGAGACGGCCAAAGCCGTTGTCACCAGAGATCTTGTTGAGGGCGATGACGATCTCGGAGAGCTTCATCTTCTTGCCGTCGACGGCGACGGGCTTGCCGGCCTCAAACTCAATCTCGGTATACGTCGGGGTGTCCGGCGTGTCCTCGGGGTTCTTGGTCATAACCCAGGCGTCGTCAAGCGGCTCGTTCCAGGGATCCTCCAGATGGCCGCACTCAATGGCACGACCCCACAGGTTATCGTCGATGGAATAGGGGTTGTCATTGGCACCCTCGGGAACCGGCACGTTGTGGGCGTGAGCATAGGCGACCTCGTCGGGACGGCACTTCAGATCCCACTCGCGAACCGGGGCGATAACCTTAAGCTCGGGGTCGAGGGCCTTGACGGCAGCCTCAAAACGAACCTGGTCGTTACCCTTGCCGGTGCAGCCGTGGGCGACGTAGGTCGCGCCAAACTCGTGAGCGACCTCAACAAGCTTCTTGGCGAGCAGCGGACGAGACAGGGCGGAGAGCAGCGGGTACTTGTTCTCGTACATGGAGTTGGCGGCGATGGCCTTGATTAGGAACTCATCGGAAAACTCATCGCGCAGGTCGAGCACCTGGCAATCGAGAACGCCCAAGTCGAGCGCCTTCTGCTTCTTGGCATCCAGGCCGGTCTCCTCCTGGCCCACGTTGCCGCAGACACAAACGACATCGAGATTCTTCTCGTCCTGGAGCCACTTGACACATACAGATGTATCAAGGCCACCGGAATATGCGAGAACGACTTTTTCCTTGCTCATGGCTGTTTCCTTTCGCCCTTGGTAGCTAATTAGAACATCGGTCAGTTGCAAGTCATTTCAAGGTCAAATACCGTGCAATATCAGGTTAAATAGTAAAAAACAGCACATACATGCCCTAGAAACATGTAGCTATGTCGTGCTAAACCCAACGACCTCAAAATGACTCTGTTGAGGCAATTCGCCCCATGCGGACAGAGACGATTGTTATCGTCGTCGGGAAATTGCGCGCTGGCGTCGGATGGCATTGTCTGCAGTGGTGATGATCTTTACGAACTGCATCTGCCTCTCCTTTCACATATCGCCGGGCGCAATTCAAATATCGCAAACGGTACCTTTTCCTCGGTAAACGGGTCTTTTTCCGTCTCCGTTTTCGATGCTCGCTATATTACACTAAAGTGCTAACAGCACAAGCGATAAATCCAAATTTCTGAAAAGTTTTTTCATTACTTTGTGAATCGTGATGCAAATACGCGCCAATCCTGCGAAAATACGCCCGATTACCAACTGGAGGGTTATTCCGCCCGAAACAAATTAGAAACGGGAAGGCGCGTTTTATGCAAACTTTTGAATCGGACGCCGCTATCGGCAACATTAAGCTTCTCGCCGTCGATATGGACAAGACATTGCTGACCGACGAGCGCGTACTGCCCCAGGGCCTCGATGAGCGCCTGGACAAGCTCGCCGAGGCTGGCATCGTGTTCTGTCCCGCCAGCGGACGCCCCGCTCCCAAGCTCGAGGAGATGTTCGAGGACATCAAGAGCCGCATCGCTTTTTGCCCCGATAACGGAGCCTGCGTTATCTACCGTGGCAACTATATCTATAAGAGCAATATCGATACTGCGCTCTATCACAAGGTCCTGGCGCATGCCGCGCAGGATCCGCGCGCCGTTCCCGTCCTGTGCTGCTATGACGATGCTTACGTTTTGGCGCGCGACCACAAGTACCATGACGAGATCAGCGTATACTATTCTGCCATTAACTACGTCGATACCTTTGAGGGCCTTGACATCGAGTCCAACAAGATCTCGATCTTCTTCCCCGCCTACGATGCCGAGCCCGCATTTCGCGAGGACTATAACCCCGCGTTCTCGGACCAGCTCTACGTTACCAATGCGGGCCGCGAGTGGATCGACTTTATGAACCTGGGCGTCGACAAGGGCTCGGGCGTGGCGCATCTGTGCGAGCAGCTCGGCATCGATATTGCAGACGCCGCAGCCGTGGGCGATACCTACAACGACATCCCCATGCTTGAGCGCGTCGGTCACAGCTTTATCGTGGACAACGCCGAGGAGCATATGAACGCACATGCTAAATGGCGCATTCCGAGCAACAACGACGGGGGCGTACTGACGCTCATCGACGCTATCCTGGCGGCACGTTAACGTTGCTCGTCGGACCTGGCCGGGCGAGGCGGGTAAGTTTTTCGTTCGGTCAGGTCCTGGGCTCGCTCGGAAAGCACATTTGGTGCTTTCCGGCTCGTGAGGAATCTACGAAAAACTTACCCGACTCGCCCGGCCAGGTCCTTGGGCTACTTGCTTGCCGCCTGGATGGCGTCTTGGCGCCTAGATACTTGGCTGAATTGTTTGAATTGAAAAGGGCTCATCGTTGATACGAGCCCTTTTTCTGTACGGTCAATTTGGCTAGGCTTCAGCCGCTTCGAGCTGCTGCGTCTCTTTGATCTTGGCGATCATGTCGATGCGGCGCTGGTGACGACCGCCTTCGAACTTGGCGTCGAGCCATTCGTCCACGATCATCTTTGCGAGCTCGGAGCCCACCACGCGGGCACCGAAGGCCACGATGTTGGTGTTGTTGTGCTCGCGGCTGAGTTTGGCCGAATAGGGCTCGGAGCATACCACGGCGCGCACGCCCTCAACCGCGTTGGCTGCCAGACTGATGCCCACGCCCGTGCCACAGATAAGAACGCCCAGATCGCACTCCCCTGCCGCCACGGCGCAGCCGACCTTGTAGCCGCTGATGGGATAGTCAAAACGCTCGGTGGAGTTGGTGCCAAAGTCCACGACCTCGTAGCCGCGCTCCTCCAGGTGCTCCTTGATGATGTTCTTGAGCTCGACGGCCACGTGGTCGTTACCGATTGCGATCTTCATTTACAGGTTCCTTTCGATCGAGCCACATGGCTCTTTGCTATTAACTGACATCCTCTGGCCTGCCGCGGTTAGTACTCCTCTCCCTGACGCAGCTTCTCAAGCGCTTCCGCATAGGTCATGTCCTTGCCAAACAATGCGCTCGTGCCCAAGATGAAGCCGTCGGCACCGATGGCCGAGAGTTCCTTGACGCGCGCGGGCGAGCAGGCGCCGTCGATCATGATCTTGAAGCCGTACTCATCCTTGAGAGCCGCAAGCTGTTCAATCTTCTTTTTAGTGAATTCGATAAACGCCTGCCCGGCAAAACCGGGATTGACCGTCATGACCATCACGTAGTCGCAGAGGTTGAGAATCTCCTCAAGCTGGGTCACCGTGGTATCGGGGTTGACGGCGATGCCCGCAGCGCAACCGAGCGCTTTGATGGCGGCGAGCGTCTTGACCACATAGCGCTCGGACTCGGGATGAATGTAGATGATATCAGCGCCCGCATCGGTAAAGAGGTCGATCTTGGCCGCCGGGTTCTCGATCATCAGATGCACGTCGACGAGCTTTTGCGTGGCAGCGCGCACGGCCTTGATGTCCTCGAGGCCCATCGCAAAGTTAGGTACAAAGCTACCGTCCATCACATCGCAGTGAAAGACATCGGCACCCGCGGAGTCGAGCTCGCGCACCGTGTTGGCAAGCTCGCCGTAATCGGCGCACATCATACTGGGGCAGAGAAGCATAGATGATCCCTCACAAATTCGTCCAAGAGCGTCATTTGGTTAATCGTATAACCAGCTGCGAATCTACCAAATTCCAGTGTATGAATCGGTAAGCGGTAGTTATTCACTCCGTGAACGGTACCTAATTCATGGTTAATCGTATAATCAGATGTTAACCAAATAGGACGTTATAATTGTTAACCAGCAGGCGTTAACCAAGCTGGAGGTCCCATGGCGCAAAAACAGCTCTCAATGAAAGAAATCGCCCAACTTGCCGGGGTCTCCGTAGCCACCGTGAGCCATGTGGTCAACAACGTTGGCCGTTTCTCCGAGGACACGCGCAAACGCGTGCAGGATGTTATCGACCAGTACGGTTACGTTACCAACCAGTCCGCCAAGACGCTTCGCCAAGCTCAGTCGCGCTCCATAGGCATGATCGTGCCCGATATATCCAACGACTTCTTTTCCAAGATCGCCTACCACGTAGAGCGCACGCTTGCGGCGCAGGGGTACTCTGTCTTTGTCTGCAACAGCGGCAACGATCCGCAGCGCGAGCGCGATTACTTCCATAGCCTTGCCAGCAAGCAGGCCGACGGCATCATATGCATCTCGGGCCTGCGTGAGCTCACGGACGACATCGTCACGCGCGGTATCCCCGTGGTCTGCATCGACCGCATGCCGCAGTCGGACCTCGCCATCCCCCACGTGGTGACCGATGACGAACGCGGCGCCTACCTGGCAACGAGCGCACTCATTGACCGCGACTGCAAAAACATCCTCACCATCTCGAGCTTTACCGCAGACTACGACCGCAACGACCGCCTCACGGGCTATATGCATGCGCTCGCCGATCATGGCCTGCCGCTTCGCCGCGAGTACATGGCCTACGTCACCGGCCAGCGTCCTAGCATGGACGAGGCTCAGGATATCGTTGCCGGAATGATCGATGCGGGCATGCCGCTCGACGGCATCTTTGCCACAAGCGACCATTCGGCCGCAGGAGCGCTGCGCGCCGTGCAGGCAGCAGGCCTCAACGTGCCCGGAGACATCAAGATCGTGGGCTACGACGACTCCATCTACTCCAAGCTCACCATGCCGCAGATCACCACGGTGCAGCGCCACCCCGAGCTCATGGCGCAAGAGGGTTGCAAGGCGCTTCTCGACCTCATCGCAGGCCGCACCCCCGCCATGGAGACCGTGGCCCCCGTAGAGCTCGTGCGCCGCAGGAGCTGCTAACCGCACAGAAAGACGCCGCGGGACGCATCCAAGCCTGAAAACGTTCCGCGGCGTCGGCATTGGCGACCTGCGACCATCGGGCGGCCAGAAGCGTCGCACCCATGGTCATCGCCCGCAAGCTCGTCGCTCGCTACTTGGCGTCGGCCCAGGTTATGCCGGTGCTGGCTTCGGCGATTAGGGGGACGCGGAGGTCTACTACGTGTTCCATGACGTCGCGGACCATGGCGGTGAGGCGCTCGACTTCGTCGACGGGGCACTCAAAGTCCAGTTCGTCGTGTACCTGCAGAATCATGTGGGCAGCAAAGCCCTCTTCTTCCAGGCGGCGGCTTACGCGGGCCATCGCGATCTTGATGATGTCGGCCGCGGTGCCCTGCATGGGGTGGTTCATGGCCGTGCGCTCGCCAAAGCCGCGGAGCTGCGGATTTTTGGCCTTAAGCTCCGGGATATGGCGACGGCGGCCGTACATGGTCTCAGCGTAGCCCGTCTGCTTGGCACGTGCCACCACGTTGTCGAGGAACGTACGCACACCCGGGTAGGCCTCGTAGTAGCGGTCGATCATGTCGCGTGCCTCGGCCATCGAGATATGCAGCGACTGCGATAGGCCGTAAGCCTGCTGACCATACACGATGCCAAAGTTCACGGCCTTGGCGCGGCTGCGCAGGTCGGGCGTCACCTCGGACACCGGCACGCCAAACACGCGCGCGGCCGTCTCGGCATGGAAGTCCTCGCCCTCGTTAAAGGCGCGCACCAGATGCTCGTCACCCGAGAGATGCGCCAGCAGACGCAGCTCGATCTGCGAGTAGTCCACCGCCAAAAAGACGCTTCCCTCGCCTGCCGAAAACGCCGTCTTGACAGTACGGCCCAGCTCCGAGCGCGTCGGGATGTTCTGAAGGTTCGGGTCACTCGAGGACAGACGACCCGTCGCCGTGATGGTCTGGTTGTACGTGGTGTGCACGCGACCGTCACCACGACGCAACGGGCCCAGCGTGTCCAGATAGGTGGACTTGATCTTGGACTTCTCACGCCAGTCCAAGATCAGACGCACGATTTCGTGGTCACGGGCAAGGTCGCTCAGCACCTTGGCGTTGGTCGAATAATAGCCACGCTTGGTCTTTTTGAGGCCCTTGGTCGGAAGGCCCATCACGTCAAAGAGCACGTGCGAGAGCTGCATGGGACTGCCGATGTTAAAGGTCTCGTCGCCGGCCAGATCGCGAATGCTCCGCTCGACCTCGGCAATCTGGGTCGCCAGACCCTCGGACAGACTATGCAGGCGGTCGGGGTCCACGAGCATGCCCGCGCGCTCCATCTTGGCAAGCACCGGCACGAGCGGCATCTCGATGCCATCGAACACGTTGGCGGCGTTCTCGCGGGCCATGCGGTCGCGCAGCGGCACCACGAGCGCCAGCGTCAGGGCCGCAGTGCGGGCAGCAGGGGCAGGAGCGTCCTCGCCAGCACCCTCCGCGCCGCGCGCCGCAGGCAGCGTCATCTGCAGATAGGTATCGGCCAGATACGCCTCATCAAACTCAGAGCGGTCGGAATCCAACAGATAGGCGGCGACCACAGTATCGAAGATGCGCGTGGAATCGACGGCCAGCGGATCCATGAGCTCGGGCTCAGAGGAATCGATGGGCGAAAGCTCGTGCAGCAGCGCCTTCATGTCCGGGCTCGCCACGCGGCCCTCCATAAACAGGCGCGCGAGCACGCCGGCGATCACGCCGTGGGCAACGTTGAAGCCATCGACCACGGCAGACGCACCGCCGTCGCCCTCCTCGAGCGCAAGCAACCCCTTGGACGTCGCCAGCCACAGCGTGCGCGTCAGGCCAAAAAGTGCGCCTTCCTCCTTGTCATCGTCCACCACAGCGGCAATCCACTCGCCCGCATCAATCGCGCGAGCGACCTCGGCGGCGGCGGCAGCAAGCGCCTCGGCATCGCCGGCGGCGGCACGCAAAACAGCAGGCATCTCGAACGTGCTGGCAGCGGCCGCAGCCCCGCCCTCGCCGCCAATCAGCGCCAAAAAACGGTTCTGCATGGCCGTAATGCCGAGCGTGCCCAGCGTAGCGGACACCTCGTCGGCAGAAAACGCCGGGAAGGACGTCGCATCAAAGTCGAGCTCGACAGGCGCATCGGTACGAATGGTTGCGACCTTGCGGCTCAGCAGCGCGTCGTCGATATGCGCGCGCAGGTTCTCGCCCATCTTGCCCTTGACCTCGTCGGCATGTGCGATGACCTCGTCCAGGCTGCCGTACTGCGCGATGAGCGCGCTCGCCTTTTTGGGGCCGATGCCCGGCACGCCGGGAATGTTGTCGGAAGTATCGCCCTTCAGGCCGTAAAAATCGGGCACGAGCGCCGGTGTAATGCCGTGATACAGGTCGTCCACGCTCTCGGGCGTCATAATCGCCACGTCGGACAGGCCTTTGCGGGTCGAGACCACGTTGACGTGCTCGGTCACGAGCTGATACATGTCGCGGTCGCCGGTCACCAGCAGCATGTCGCAGCCGGCTTCCTCGCCCAGGCGCGCCATGGTGCCCAGGATATCGTCACCTTCCCAGCCCTCGGACTGCAAAATCGGCACGTTGAGCGCAGCGAGCAGCTCCTTAATCATGGGGAACTGCGCGTGCAGGTCGGGGTCCATGGGCGGGCGCTGCGCCTTATACTGCGGCAGCATCTCCATGCGCACGCGCGGCTTGCCCTTATCAAACGCCACGACCACACCATCGGGGTTAAAGGCGTCGATCATCTTGAGAAACATGTTTAAAAAGCCAAAGATCGCGTTGGTGGGGCGACCGTCCGGCGCGTTCATGGTCGGCGGCACGGCGTGGAAGGCGCGATGCATGAGCGAGTTGCCGTCGATGACGGCAAAGGTACGGCGCTTTTCAGACATATTGAATACCTCGCTTTGGGCTGGGCACGGTTTGCTCACACCAGTTTACACGCTCCCCGCCCCGCGGCCACCGCACATCAGGCTTCCCTGCCGCCGCGGGCCCGCGCGTGATACGATGGCTCACGGTACATCAACCAGCACGATCGATCCGAAAGGAGCCTGCGTCATGGAGCGTCCCAGCGCATGGAAAAAGTACACGCCACAGCAGATCGAGGAGCTCGAGGAGCTTTGCCGCGGCTATAAGCAGTTTTTGAGTGAAAACAAGACCGAGCGCCTGTGCGTCAAGGCCGGTATCAAGATGGCCGAGGAGGCGGGCTACGTCAATCTGGAGACCGTGATCGCCGAGGGCCGCGCGCTCAAGGCCGGCGACAAGGTGTACGCCGCCAACCACGGCAAGGACCTCATGCTCGTCAACCTGGGCACCGCCCCGCTCGAGCAGGGCTTTAACATCCTGGGCGCCCACGTGGACTCGCCGCGCCTGGACCTCAAGCAGAACCCCGCCTTCGAGGCCGGCGACATGGCTTATCTCGACACGCACTACTATGGCGGCGTCAAGAGCTACCACTGGGTGGCCTCCCCGCTCGCGCTTGTGGGCGTCATCTGCAAAAAGGACGGCACCACCGTCGACATCAACATCGGTGACAAGGCCGACGACCCGGTCTTTACCATCTCCGACCTGCTGATCCACCTCTCGAGCGAGCAGATGGCCAAGCCCGCCAAGGACGCCGTCGACGCCGAGATCCTCGACGTGATCGTGGGCGGCCGCCCCGTCAAGTTTGACGAGGACGACAAGGACGCTCCCAAGGAGCCCGTCAAGCAGATGTTCCTGGATATCCTCAAGGAGCAGTACGACGTCGAGGAGGAGGACTTCCTCTCCGCCGAGATCGAGGTCGTGCCCGCCGGCCCCGCCCGCGACATGGGCCTCGACCGTTCCATGATTTTGGGCTATGGCCACGACGACCGTGTCTGCGCCTATCCGTCCATGCTCGCCCAGATCGACGTCGCCAACGTGGAGCGCACGAGCATCACACTCATCGTCGACAAGGAGGAGATCGGTTCCGTGGGTGCCACCGGCATGACGAGCCGCTTCTTCGAGAACACGGTCGCCGAGATCATGGCGCTCGCCGGCGAGGATAGCCCGCTGGCCCTGCGCCGCGCGCTCGCCCGCAGCCGCATGCTTTCCTCCGACGTGTCCGCCGGCTTCGACCCGGGCTACGCCGGCAAGTTCGAGACCAAGAACGCCGCCTTCATGGGTCGAGGCCTGTGCTTTAACAAGTACACGGGCAGCCGTGGCAAGGGCGGTTCCAACGACGCCGATGCCGAGTATGTGGCCCTCATCCGCGACATCATGGACGAGGCCGGCGTGGACTTCCAGACCTGCGAGCTCGGTCGCGTCAACGCGGGCGGCGGCGGCACCATTGCCTACATCATGGCCAAGTACGGCATGAACGTCATCGACTCTGGCGTTGCCGTCCTGTCCATGCACGCCCTGTGGGAGGTCGCTAACAAGGCCGACATCTACGAGGCCTACCGCGGCTACAAGGCCTTCCTCGAGCGCGCCTAACCAACCCTTCATCAGTTGCGGTGAATTACGGACTAAACTGGCCCATAAACGGCCAAAACAGACCGTATTCCACCGCAACTTCCTTTTTGGCAGAGGAGAGTCCATGCTGCAGGTCATCATTTCGCCCGCCAAGCAGATGCGTGCGGCCCAAGATGCTTTTGAAGTCCTGGGCATTCCACCTTTTGCGCACGAGACGGCTCGCCTCCACCGCGCACTGCTAGATATCGAGCGGAATGAAGGCAGCGGCGGTCTGCAGGCGCTATGGAACGTGAGTGACAAACTGCTGGGGCCTTGCCTCAACACCCTGCATGAGTTTGGGCCCATCCTGAAAAACGGCGATCTCGACAATCCCGCACTCGCCCGTCACCTCTCCCCTGCCGTCATGTCCTATCACGGCATTCAATACCAGAGCATGGCGCCCGAGGTGATGGATTCCGCGCAGCTCGCATGGCTGCAAGACCATCTGTGGATCCTCTCGGGCCTTTACGGATGCGTACGCCCCTTTCATGCCGTTGAACCGTATCGGCTGGAGATGGGCGCGAAGCTTGCCGTCGACGATGCCCGAGACCTCTATGCGTTTTGGGGCGACAAGCTCGCACGGGCCATCGCTCCGGCGGGCTCCAACGCTACGATCGTCAACCTCGCGAGCGCGGAATACGCCAAAGCCGTTCTGCCCCGCCTCACCACCGATGCCACGGTCGTCACATGCCTCTTTGGCGAAGGCATCCGCAACGGCAAGCCCATCCAGCGCTCGACCGCCAGCAAAAAGGCACGCGGCTCCATGGTGCGCTGGATGGCAGAAAACAAGCTCGAGGATGCAAGCGAACTTACCACATTCAACATCGGCTATCGCCACGCCCCCGAGCTCTCATACCCAGGCACCCTCGTGTTCATCAACGAACAGGTGCTCTAGAGCAGCCACCCAAAACTGACCCGCTCAGCCTTCTCTATATAACTTGCGGTGGAATAGTTCCTATTTGAGCCTTTTATCGCACAAACTGGAACTATTCCACCGCAACTTTTATGAATTTGCTGGCTAGGCGCGACACCTATTCTGCTAGACCGTCGGCCTTGGCAACTTCGTTTGTCGAGCCGTCCTGATAGGTAATCTTGACATGCTCAACCTCGGACACCGCAACACCCGTCGGAGGCTCCAGACGCCATTCCGTCAGCGCAATGTCCATGGTCGTGGGAACGTCCCCCTGATCTTTGAGCTCGACCGACAGCGTCTTAAGCGACGCATCGAAGGTCACGCGCTCGATCTCTTCACCAGGAATGGAGCCACCGCTCAGCTGCAGCTGCACAAACTCGTCGCGCGGATACCAATAGTCGACCGGCGCGGCCACCGTGTTACCACCAGCGACCTTCACCGTCATGATCGGCAGGGCATCGTCGGCCTCAAACTCCCAGGCAGCGCCGCCGCGACCACCAAACGTCCAGATACAAAAGGCAATCACCAGCACGGCAAGCACCGCAAAGCCAATCGCGACAAGGCCATGGTGCGCACGGCTTTCCTCGGCCGACACATCCCATTGCGCCTCTCGATATAGATGCTTGTCTTCCATGTTCGCCTCCCCACAGGCACGCTCGTTGGCCCAATCGTACCCATTCAGGCTATACTTGAGCCCATGACATAACGGGGAGCTTGCAGGACAAGACGGCAGGCTGAGACTGGGCGCGCCCGCCCTGACCCGCAAACCTGATATGGGTAATGCCAACGAAGGGAGCCGTGCCAATGAGCACACAGACCGAGCCCAAGCTCGTCACGCAAATCGACTTCGCCCGCGCCGGGCAGATCACACCGCAGATGAAGGAGGTTGCCGAGCGCGAGCATCGCGACCCCGAGTACATCCGCGAGCGCGTGGCCGACGGCCGCATCGCCATTCCCGCCAACATCGTGCATATCAAAAAGGGCATGCGCGCCTTTGGTGTCGGCGAGGGCCTGTCCACCAAGGTCAACGTCAACCTGGGCATCTCGGGCGACAAGGCCGATGCCGCCGAGGAGTGGAAGAAGGTCAAGATCGCCGAGGACTACGGCGCCGACGCCATCATGGACCTCTCCAACTCGGGCAAGACGCGCCAGTTCCGCCAGCAGCTCATCGACGAGACGCCGCTCATGGTGGGCACGGTGCCGATGTACGACGCCATCGGCTACATGGAAAAGCCGCTGGTCAAGCTTACCAAGGACGACCTGCTCGAGGTCGTGCGCGCACACGCCGAGGACGGCGTGGACTTTATGACCATCCACTGCGGCATCAACAAATCGGTCATCAAGACCTTTAAGGAGACCGGCCGCCTGATGAACATCGTCAGCCGCGGCGGCTCGCTGCTGTTTGGCTGGATGGAGGTCACCGGCAACGAGAACCCCTTCTACGAGTTTTACGACGAGGTGCTCGAGATCTGCCACGAGTACGATGTGACGATCTCGCTCGGCGACTCCTGCCGCCCGGGCTGTCTCTACGACTCCAACGATGCTACCGAGACTGCCGAGATGATCGAGCTGGGCAAGCTGTGCAAGCGCGCCTGGGCCGCCGGCGTCCAGGTCATGGTCGAGGGCCCGGGCCACATGGCGCTCGACGAGATCGCCGCCAACATGAAACTGCAGAAGCGCCTGTGCCACAATGCCCCGTTCTATGTGCTCGGGCCGCTGGTGACCGATATCGGCGTGGGTTACGACCACATCACCGCTGCCATCGGCGGCGCCATCTCCGCCAGCTCCGGTGCCGACTTCCTGTGCTACGTGACGCCGGCCGAGCACTTGTGCCTGCCCAACGCCCAGGACGTGCTCGATGGCCTCATGGCCACCAAGATTGCCGCGCACGCTGCCGATATCGCCAAGAAGGTGCCGCACGCCCGCGACATGGACGACAAGATGGGCCAGGCACGCCGCAAGCTCGACTGGGATGCCATGTGGAAGTGCGCTCTCGATCCGGTTACGGGCAAGAAGCGCTACGAGGAGTCCCCCGCCGCCACCGAGGGCACTTGCACCATGTGCGGCAAGATGTGCGCCGTCCGTACCGTCAACAAGGTGTTCGAGGGCACGACGATCGATCTTGGCATGGAGGATTAACGCGTCACTGGAGCCACAATCGGCAACAAGGTGCTCGTCAATTGTTGACATGTGAACATTTGTTTACATTTGCGTAAAGATTGCATCACCCGCCCGGGTTCGGAATACAGCCGGCCCGGGCATCTTTATAATGCAGGCTTAAAGACCCATTTGATTCCGACCGGACAAGGGAGCGAACATGGATCGCAGTAAGGTACCCGCCGTTCTATCCATCGCGGGATCCGATTCCAGCGGCGGCGCCGGCATTCAGGCCGACATCAAGACCATCACGGCGCACCGCCTGTATGCCGAGACGGCCATCACCGCCATCACAGCGCAAAACACACTGGGCGTCACCGCCGTGCAGGATATCTCGCCAGATATCGTAGCCGCGCAAATTGACGCCGTCTTTGACGATATCCGCCCGAGTTCCGTCAAGATTGGCATGGTCTCCTCTGCCGAGATTATCGAAGTCATCGCCGACCGCTTGAGCGCTTGGAACGCAACGAACGTGGTCGTCGACCCCGTCATGGTCGCCACCTCGGGCGCGCGCTTGATTGCCGAGGATGCCTCCGAGGCACTCACCCGCCGCCTGTTCCCGCTGGCAACGGTCATCACGCCCAACATCCCCGAGGCTATGGCGCTGCTCGACTACGAGGTCGATTCCGAGCGCACGCAACAAAATGCCGCTATGCTCCTCACCCGCCGCTTTGGTTGCGCATCCCTCGTTAAGGGTGGGCATCTTGTCAACGAGGCCAACGATGTATTGGCCGAACCCGCGCCACTCGATGACGAGGGCAACCATCTGGGCGATCCGCTCACCACGTGGTTCCGCCACAAGCGCATCGAGACCGACAACACACACGGCACCGGCTGCACGCTTTCGTCCGCCATCGCCTGCGCGCTGGCCCAGGGCATGGATCTTGCCGATGCCGTCAATGCGGGCAAGGCATACCTGACAGGCGCTCTGGCCGCCGGCCTGAACATGGGCAAAGGCTCTGGCCCTGTCAACCACATGTGGAAGTACTAAATAGCCAGTAACCTGCCAAAAAGAGACAGGCTACTTTGCACCAAAAACCGTCGCAACATTCGATGAAAATCGTGCAAACGCGAAAAATCATTAAATGTTGCGACGGTTTGATTTTAGATAGCGGTCGAGCAAAGGACCAGAGCGCCTATTCGTCGGCGAGTTGAATTCCCAACAAACCCGAGAGTGCCAGCGCCTGCTCGGCATTGACCGTCAAGCCACGCAACTCATGGTAATCGCCCGAAACAACGGGCGCTGCAAATGTACAGCGCGACACATCAACGCCGGAAAGCGACGTCTTGAACACATCAACACGCGTCAGGTCACAGCCATCCAGGCGTATCTGACCCAGCTTGGCACCCTGAAACGCAGCCTCTCTCAGACGTGTATCGCATGCTGTCATAGGGCCAATGCGTCCCTCCGAAAGGTTCGCATAGCTCAAATCGCACGATCCAAACGACACGCTCGACAGGCGCGCCTTGAGCAAGTTGAGTCCCGGTGCCGAGCAGTCAACGAAGTCACAGCGGCTGAGCCAGCAGCCTTCCATGTTGCAGCGGATAAAGCGGCAACCGCGAAACACCACGTCGCGAAACGTCGAGCCGCTCCAGTCAACGCTATCGAACTCGCAAGATCGGAACACAACGCCATCGAAGGTCGCGCCGTTCGCCACGTCGTAGGCAAGATCCAAATCCTCAAAAGCGGTATTGGAGACGAGCTCATCGCCCTCGGCAAAGAGGTCGATGAGCTCGTCCATGCCCATATGGCAGCCAATCCGTTCGTTTACCCGGGCAAAACCACCACAAAGGTGCCTGTCCCCTTTGTAGTGGCTTGGGGTCGCGCTACTCACCGAGCATCTCTTGGAGCTTGGCTGCCACGGCATGTCCCAAGCTCTCGTGGCTTTCGGGCATCATATGCAGATAGTCGATATCGCCCGGCTCGGCAAACTCGGCGGCATTCAAAAAGTCGCAGCCAAACTGCTCGGCCACGTGCGCATAGTACTCGCCAAAATGCTCCGAGGCCTCGACGGAATGCTCGTCAAAGTCGGTCATATACACATCGGCGATTTGCGGCTTGATCTTGATAGGAGCCATCAGCAGAATGCGTGGACAAGGCGCGGCGTTGGTCCACGGAAACGCGCGGACGGCGCGAATCAGCGCCATAGCGCCGCGGGCGATATCAGAAGCTGTCACGTTAAAGACCGTCTTACAGTCGTTGGTGCCTAGCATGATCACAATGGCGTCCAGCGGCTTATGGGCCTCGAGCAGCATCGGAAGCGCGCGAATGCCGTTGAGGTTGGTGTCCAGATGGCACATATCGTCGCGCACCGTCGTGCGGCCGTTGAGCCCCTCCTCAATCACATGCCAGCCCTCGCCCAGGTCGCGCTGGGCCACGCCGCACCAGCGCACATCCTGCGCATAGCGCACCGCAGTGCCATCGCGCATACCAGCCGGATCATAGCCATAGGTGTTGCTGTCACCAAAGCACAGAACGTTTTTCATCTTGAGCTCCCCATTCAGTAAAAAGCCGACGGGGCGATCCCTCCCGTCGGCTTGGCATATCACATCACGCGCGCCGCTTACAGGTACTTGCGCCAGTCGTCCTCATCCTCATCATCCTCGGCGGCAGCCTGGGCCTGCTCGGCGGCACGAGCGGCTGCGGCGCGGGCGGCAACCTGGGCATAGGACTCCTCGTTGCGCTCGGGGAACTTTGCCAGCACGTGCTCGAACTTGGCAAAGTCCTCATCCCAGCGCGTAGAGGGCACGGCAAAGAACACCTGCTTGACCTTAAAGTCGCCCGACGCGAGCTCCTTACGGAAGAGCTCGGCTACCGCCTCAGCGTCAAAGCCGTTATTGTCGCAGCCCCAAGCACCCAGCACGAGCTTCTCGCGACCCAGCTCATCGCAGATGGCAAGGACAAAGCGGATACGGTCGCGCAGGGCATCCAACAGGGCGTCTTCGCTCACGCGGTACTCCTGGCGGGCACGCTTGACGTTAGGTGCGGTGGCAACGATCACATCGGCGTATGCGTGCACGTGGTTGCGGTCGAAGCGCACCGCAGGCACCACCAGCGCACGATTGCGGTAAAGCTCGCAGTTGATGTTGCGGCGACGGTTCTCGCCATACCACTTGCGCTGCTTGTCGAGCACGTTGTACAGATACGAATCGGCGCAGAGCGTCGCCTCCTGGCCCTGGTAGCCCTGGATATAGCCGCCGCCCGGATTGGTAAACGAGGCAAAGGCAAGCACGGCCATATCGCAGAACTGCGCATAGCCGCGACCGTTATCGAGGATTGCCTGCGTGGCGGAGGCATCAAGCACAGTGACCTCAGGCAGGACCGGAGCAGCCTCCTCCGCGGGCGCGGACTCGGCTTCGTCAGCCGACTCGAAGGACTCGGGTGCCACCTCGGACTCGACCGTAGTCTCCACCTCGGCAGCCTCAACCACGGCAGCGTCGGCCTCCACAACCTCGGCAACCGGCTCCTCGGCAGCCGCAGCCGCCTGGGCCTTGGCCTTCATCGCCGCGACAAAGCCGGCAGGCATACCGTCGAATTCGCGAACGCCGACAAGCGAGCGCTCGATATCCTTGGCGCAGGCCTCGGACACAGCCGCCACATGGCGCTCGGCGGCCTTGGCACGCGCCTCACGCTTGGGGTTGGGCTGTCCCGCGCGGTTGGGCCTGCGGTTACGGTTCCTGTTGTCGACGTCTGCCATAAGTGGTCACCTTTCCTGTCGCTGCCGGTGTCGGCTTTTTCCCATCCATGATACCCCGCCGTGCACAAAAAAGACGGCCCCGCAGGACCGCCTTTCACATCGTTTTACCGCGTCCGGCAGGAAGCATCGCAATGCCGCGCTTTAATCGCGACGGCCGAGGATGTTCAGAATGCGCAGGAACACGTTGATGATGTCCACGAACAGGTTGGATGCCATGAGCACCGCATTGGGAAGCGTGGGCGGCACCGTCGTGGCAACATAGGTGTCGTAGCCAATAAAGCCGGCGAACACCACGATCACGATCAGGTCGGTGATGGACTGCGAAACGCCCATGAACATCAGCACGATCTCGACCAGAATCGTGGCAAGCAGGATGCCAAAACCAATGCCATACACACGCTGGAAAAACTTGGGGAAGGTCACGCCCAGCGCACCAAAGACAAAGGTGATGGCGGCCGTGGCGATAAAAGCGGTGTTAATGGTAGGCAGGTCGTAGTTGGCGAGACCAAACGACGCGGTCAGGCCAAAGGTACTCGCAAAGATTACGTAGCCCACAAGGGACAGGCCCACGGACTGCTTGCCCGCAGCAGCCGACATCATGACCATGCCGACGATGGTCAAAATAAACGAGCCAAAGACCAGCGGTAGGGCGGCGCCGCTCATCATCATGCGCGCAAACGACATGGTGCTCGTAAAGTAGGCGCCGGCGCCCATGGCGCAAAAGCCCAAGAAGATCAGGGCAGACATGGCGAGATTGTACGCGCGCGGCGACATCTCCTTGGCGCGGCTTGCGCCGGTCTCGACGGGGCCGTTCTGATAGCCCTGGATATCGTTCATATACTTCGTCCTTTCAAAAAGCGCCACAAATAACGGCGCCGTAGGCGACAATATCCCTGCCATTGTACCCGAATGCCGTGCGCTCTTACCTGCGGCGCTCGCCCTCAAGCGTACGGTCAAACGCCCATACCCACCAACGCATCACGTGCGCCTGCGAGCCATCCGCCCGCTCGCGCGCCTGGTCCTCCAGATACAACTCGGTCGCATGTCCGCCAAAACGTACCTTATAGGTTGCCGTACGAACGCCGTGAACCGTCAGGCCAAACCCGGTGGTCGAGATAATTTCGTCGATCGTAAAACAACGGCCGTCGACCCAGCAGACGGTGACCGGCACGACTTGCCCGCCCGCAAGGATGCGGGCCACGACGTCCACATACTGCTTGTGCACGCGTCGAGTTTTGCCATCTGTCTGTCGATATTCCATGCCCCCTATTATCGAACGCATGTTTGTATGTTGTAAAGCGAACAGGCTGTGGTTTTGGCGTGTCGGACCGCAGGCGCACGTCCGCACGACGCGTTAGCAAAAAGAACACCCGCGGTCAACAGGGCTAATATTCAATGTTAGTGCCAAAAAATTCACTTCTCCCATCAGAACTCGGTAAAGAAACCAGCAGGAGGTGATACGATTTATCATGTTTTTGTAACGTGCCTGCAAACTTCGAGAAAGCCCATATATGGACGTAACGTTCTCAACCTTCCTCGGCCAACTTGTGTCGAACCCAGTCCTTGCCGTCACCGTGATCCTCGCGCTCGGCGCCATCTTCGTCAATGGATGGACCGACGCACCCAACGCCATCGCGACCTGCGTCACCACACGTTGCATGCCCGCCCGCGCCGCCATTCTCATGAGTGCCGCATTCAACTTCTTGGGCGTGCTCATCATGACGCACTTTAACGCGAGCGTCGCCAACACCATCTCACATATCGTCGACTTTGGCGGAAACAGCACCATGGCGCTCGCGTGCCTCTGCGCGGCGCTGTTCTCCATCGTCGTCTACGGCGCCACAGCGTCGCGTTTTGGCATCCCCACCTCGCAAAGCCACAGCCTTATCGCCGGCCTGACCGGTGCCGCCATCGCCCTCGGCGGTGCGAGCAGCGTCAACGTCCACGAGTGGATGAAGGTCATCTACGGCCTGGCGCTCTCCATCGGACTGGGCTTCGTCATGGGCTGGGTCCTGTGCAAGCTCGTCTCGATTCTTTTCGCCGCCGCCAACAGGCGACGCGCCAACGTCTTCTTTAAATACGCTCAGATCGCGAGTGCTGCGGCCATGAGCTTTATGCACGGCGCGCAGGATGGACAGAAGTTCATCGGCGTGCTCTTTTTAGGCGTGGCCTTTGCCAGCGGCCAGACGAGCGTCGGCGATGCCGGCATCCCCATCTGGATTATGCTGCTGTGCTCGGCAACCATGGGCATCGGCACCAGTGTGGGCGGCGAGCGCATCATCAAGTCCGTCGGCCAGAGCATGGTCAAGCTCGAGAAATATCAGGGCTTCTCCGCCGACCTCGCGGGCGCCGCGAATCTGCTGCTTGCCACCCTTACCGGTATTCCTGTGTCCTCCACCCACATCAAGACCTGCGCCATCATGGGCGTCGGCGCCGTCAAGCGCCTTTCGGCCATCAACTTCGGCGTGGTCAAGGACATGATGTTCACCTGGTTCTTCACCTTCCCCGCCTGCGGACTCATCAGCTTTGTCATGGCCAAGCTGTTCATGATGTTCATCTAGTCAAACCGAGCGTCCATCCGGACCGTAATACTTCGCCTACCCGTCTTCGCCTCGAAAGGACCCACTCATGGCAAAGAAACCCGATTCGTTCTACTTTGACAACTACGTCGCCTGCGCCGACCTTGCCGTCCAGGCTGCCGAGCTGCTCACCAAGATTTTTGAGAACTTCGATCCCGCGAAGATTCACGATATGCTCGACAAGATGCACGCGATCGAGCATGCGGCCGACAAGAAGCACCATGAGCTTGAGGACGCCCTGCTCACGGCCTTTATCACCCCGCTTGAGCGCGAGGACCTGGACCTGATGAGCTGCTCGCTCGACACCGTGCTCGACCGTATCGAGGGCGTCGTGCAGCGCGTCTACTTCACCAACATCCAGAGCATCCATCCCGATGCCATCGTGATCGCCCACAAGGTGACCGACGCCTGCCGCGCCATGAAGGACCTGATGGTCGAGCTGCCCAACTACCGCAAGTCCAAGACCCTGCGCGAACTCGTCATCCAGATCAACACGATCGAGTCCGAGGCCGACGAGCTCTACATCAACGCTATGCGCAACCTGCATGTCAACGGCAGGGATCCGCTCGAGGTCATCGCCTGGCGTGACGTCTACGCCTTCCTGGAGTACTGCGCTGACTGCTGTGAGAATGTGGCCGATGTTGTGGATTCGATTGTCATGAAGAACAGTTAATTGGGGGTACGTGTCCCGGCGGCGAAGGGCCGGCCACGGTTTGCTTTCTCACTCCGGCTGCTTTGCAGAGTCGTTCGAAAGTAAACCGTGGCCGGCCCTTCGCCTTACGTACCACCATTGGAACTTTGGCTGATAGCTTTAGCGCAATGGGGGTTTGGCTGAAGGGACCTTTGATACCCGTTCGGACACTTTGGCCCTTGATGAACGTTTGGCTGATTGCTGCTTTGGGTACTCTTTGGGTTACTTTGGGTTTGTTTGATTTTTAATTGTTGGAGGGCTTGTATGTCTTATTTGGATCTGGCTCGGGGTCGTTATTCTTGTCGCGAGTTTGAGGATCGTTCTGTTGAGCAGGCTGTGGTGGATGCCATTGTTGAGGCTGGGCGGATTGCTCCTTCTGCTTGTAATAATCATCCAACCCGTGTGATGGTATTGGATACGCCTGAGCTTCTGGAGAAGGCTGCTGCTTGTCAGCCGCGCTTTGCTCGTAATGGGTCCATCTTTGGAGCTCCGCTTGTCTTCCTCATTTGCAGCGTTACCGATGATGCTTGGGTGCGCCCGTATGATCAGATGAATTCCAGTGAAATCGATACGTCCATCGTGTGCGATCAAATGATGATGGAGGCCGAGGAACAGGGCCTGGGTACGTGCTGGGTGTGCCATTTTAAGCCCGAGGTGGCCTGTGAGCAGTTCAGCCTGCCCGAGGGTATCTATCCCTATCATATGCTCGTCTGCGGCTATCCTGCCGACCACATCGCCGACCCCGAACATCGCGAGGCCCGCACCATTCCCCTCCCCGACTTCCTCCTCAAGTAGATTTTTGGGACATGCCTTAAAATCCACCTTTGACCGCTCGCCCGTTCGCCGAGTTCTGTGCCCTCAAACGCAGGACTCGGCGTTTTTGTTTTGCAGACTGCATACAGCCACAAAAAAGGACCCACAAGCTGTGGGCCCTTTCTAGGCGCTAAATGATAGCTGGATATTAGTCCAGGTCGTCGGCAGCGAAGTTGTCAATCGGTGCGAAGGGATCGGCAACAGGGATAACCGGCTCGGCGACGGGCAGCGGCTCGGCAGCAGGAACGGTCACAGCCGGAGAAGCGGCGGAGCCGACCGGCGTGGAAGCCATGAGATCGGACGGGAAGGAGTTCTGAGCATCGTCCATGAAGTGCTGGATGAGCTTGAGGTACTCGGCCTTGAACTCCTCACGGGAAGCCTTCAGGCGGTCGATCTCCTCAAGCTCGGCCTGCTTCTCGGTCAGGGCCTGGCGGATGACCTCGCGGGCCTTGGCGTCAGCCTCGTTGCGGATGCGGTCAGCGTTCTCGTTGGCGTCGTTGACAATGCCCTCGGCGGTCTGCTGGGCAGCAATCAGAGCAGCGGAAATCTGACGCTCCTGAGCGGAGAAGTCGGGCGCGGGAGCGGCGACAGGCGCGGCAGGGACGGCCTGGGCGGCGGCATCCTGAGCCTGAGCGAGCTGGGCCTGCGTGTCGGCGAGCTGCTGCTCGGTGGCGGTCAGACGACCCTTAAGATCGACAATCTTGGCGAGCATGGCGTCGACCTCAGAGGACAGGGTCTCCAGGAAGACGTCGACCTCGGCGGGATCGTAGCCGCGCTTGGCCTCAGAGAAGGTCTGAGCCTGAATGTCAGCAGGGGTAATAGCCATAACAAGTTCTCCTTTATCTTCGCCTTGGCGCCGTGCGCCCGACGTGAGTTACTATGCCAGTTTTATATGAGTATACCTATAAGAAGTTGCAGAACCAGCTTCTGCACCAACTGCAACGCAATAATCGCAACGACCGGCGAAAAATCGACGCCGCCCATCGGCGGGATAAACCGGCGGAACAAATTGAGCCACGGGCCGCACACGCTATCGAGAACAGCGGCGATATCCTGTAGCAATCCACCCTGCTTCATGGGAATCCACGTCATAAGGCAGTAAACCACAATGAGCGTGGAGTAAAAGTTGAACAGCGTATTGACCAGCTGGACAATGGTGTAGATGTTGATGAGAATCTCCTCGTCTTGTCTTTACTTAAGGTAGCCGTCGGCACGGAGCTTTTTGAGGTCCGAGTCTTTGACCTCGCAACCGGTGGGCAGCACCATAAACACGCGATCGCCCACCTCTTTGACTGTGGCACCCAGGCCGCAGGCAAAGCCGTAAGAGAAGTCCAGGACGCGCTTGGCGACCTCAGTACGAACGCCCACAAAAATCAGCGCGACAGGCTGCTTGGTGCGCACGCGGCGCACGACGGTCTCCACGTCGTCATAGCTCTCGGGGCGCAGGACATAGGCCGGCAGCTGCGGCGTAGAGTTGATGATGTTGCTCGCATACGCCGAGGCATCGCTCGGTGAGGGAGCAGGTGCGGGGGCAGCAGCGCGTGCACGCGTGCTCTCGGCGTAGCTCGACGGCGTGTCGTAGGCACCGGGACGATAACCGCCCGCAACCGTCTCCTGCGAGCGCGATGGCGGGTTGTAGGTCGTAGCGTGGCGAGAATCATCGCCGACCAGTTGACCGGAGCGTGTGTACACGGCCACCGACTCGGCCTCGCCGCGGCGCGTCTGACCCAACAGGCCATTGCTCGGCTCGTCCTGGGTGTAGAAACCCTCGCCCGAGGCACCGCCGTAACCGTTGGTCTGGTAGCCGTCGTCATAGCCGTCATCGTAGCCGTAGTCGTCGTCCTGGCCATAACCCTGGTCGTAACCCTGCTGGCCGCCCAGGTGCATCTTATTTTTAATCTCGTCAAGGAAGCCCATGGTTGTGTCCTCTCGCGGTTTAGTGCAGGCACCCCGATAATCAGTGCGCACTTCAGAGCCTTATTTTACTGCAAACTCCGGGCTAAATACTACCCTGCCCAGGCGAACGAGCGTAGAGCCCTCCTCAAGGGCAGGCTCAAAGTCCTCGCTCATGCCGCAGGAAAGCTCAGGCAGGTTCAAATCGGGATGCGCCGCCTCCAGCTCATCCCTCAGCTCACGAAGCCCCGCAAAGGTGCGGCGTGCCACATCCTTATTCCCCCGGGGCGCCATAGTCATAAGCCCCTGTACACAAATTCCCTCAAGCTCCGCAAGCTCACCTGCGGCGTCGCGAACCTCGTCGGGCGAAAAGCCACCCTTGGACTCCTCGCCGCTCACATTGACCTCGATCAGCACACGCTGGGGGCCGGAGAGCTCGCCTGCCTCAATCTTGCGGACCGTACGGCTCGAGATAGCCTGAGCCAAATGCAGCGAGCCTACCGAATGAATCAGCTCGGCCGAGCCCAGAACCGCATTGATCTTGTTGGTCTGCAGGTTGCCGATCATATCGAAGCGCACCTCGGGTAGCTCCGGATGCTCTGCGAGGCCCGCAAGCTTGCGAACGAGCTCCTGCGGGCGGTTCTCGGCAAAATGGCGATACCCCGCCTGGATGGCGGCAACGGTCTCATCGACGCCAACAGTCTTGGAGACGGCAATGAGGCGCGCGGCATCGTGGGGACGGTCCGCGCGATCGAGTGCCGCATAAAAACGCTCCAGAATCTGCTCACGGCGAGCGCGCATCAATTCCAAATAGTTATCCATTGCCAATCGCCTCCGCTGACAGCCATACAAGTAGTCCCATGCTAACGCAAGAGCGCGGCCCCGCATGTGCAAGGTCGCGCTCACTTAGGTATTTACAATCTTTCGACGAACGGGGCTACTTACTCCTCGTCGTCCTCGCCATCGTCCTCGTCCTCAAGATGATCGAGCAGGTAGCGAAGACCCTCGCTGACCTCGTTAGCGGGCACCTTGGCAACGTAGCGAGCGTCGACGGCGGGCCTCATGATAACACCCTCGCCCGAAGGCACGCGCATGCTCTCGAGCTCATCCTCGTCCACACGGGCGATATCGCCGGCGTTCATACGCTGACCAGTCAACAGGAAGGTCAGACGGCAAGCGGCATCGATGGAAATCGAAGCGATGCGATCGAGGTAGCGCGAAACCATGATAGCGCGGCGCAGGTCGTCATAGTTGCCGTCGTCGTCCATAAAGTCGCCCGTATCCATACGGTTAAAGGTGCGGAAGAACTTCTCGTAGGCGGCGTGCACCGGCTCGTCCTCGACGGCCAAGTTGCAGATGATGGACATGTCATTGGTGACGAGCGCAGAAAGCGAAGAGCCCAGCACCTGGTAAACAGCTTCGGCCTCGGCCTCAACCGTACCGACGAGCTCCTGGGGCAGCGAGATGTCGGCCTTGACCATGTGACGCGTGGCGCGGCAGATCTGGCGAACCTTATCGGTCATGCGCTGCAGGTTAAAGTCGACGTAGATAATCGTCTGCAGCAAGCGGAAGTCGGAGGCGACCGGTGACTGCGTGGCGATCAGGTTGTAGCACACGGCCTCCAAGTTGGCGCAGCGCGCGTCAATCGAAAGCGTGCGCTTCTTGGTCTTGGTGGCGAGCTTGCGGTCGTCGGTCACATAGGCCTTAACGGCATCGTGGAGGGCCAGATCGACGGCCTCGTAGATGCTCAGCATCTCGTGGCGGGCCTCGATGAGCTGACGGGAAAACAGTTTACGCATGGTTCACTCCAATCAGTTGGGTGCGGTCATGCCGCCCGCACAGTGAATACGCACCGGACCAGGTCCGATCGGCTTGGGACTAGTCGCACCGATCAGCCAAAGCGGCCGGTGATATAGTCTTCCGTCCGCGAGTCCACCGGGCTGGTGAAGATCGCGTCGGTTTGACCATACTCGATGAGCGTGGCAGGTTCACCGGCAACTTCCTGCAAGAAGAATGCGGTGTAGTCGCTGATACGAGCTGCCTGCTGCATTGAATGCGTGACGATGATGATCGTCATCTCGGGCGCCAGCTCGGCCATCAAATCCTCGACCTTAGAGACGGACGTGGGGTCGATGGCGGAGCAGGGCTCGTCCATCAGGAGGACATCGGGTTGCACCGCAAGCACGCGCGCGATGCACAGACGCTGCTGCTGACCGCCCGAGAGCGCCAAACCATCCTTGTTGAGCTGATTGGATACCTCTTTCCAGAGGTTGGCGCGCTTGAGCGATTCTTCCACGATGTCATCGAGGTCGCTTTTGCTAGTCACGCCCTGCAGACGAGGGCCAAAGGCGACATTCTCGTAGATGGATTTGGGAAACGGGTTGGGCTGCTGAAAAATCATGCCCACGCGACGACGGAGGTCGACCGGGTCGACGCCCTCGGCATAGATATCATTGCCGTCGAGCGTCATGGTGCCCTCGACGCGCGTACCCTCGATCAGATCATTCATGCGGTTGATGCAGCGCAAAAACGTCGACTTGCCGCAGCCCGAAGGGCCAATGAAGGCGGTGATGGCGTTTTTGGCGATGTTGAGGTCAAGCCCCGTCAGCGCATGAAAGTCACCGTACCAAAAGTTGAAATCCTTGGCCGTAATGGCCGCTTGCTCCAGCGTGGGAGCGGACTGATAAACGGACATGGGACTCCTTAACTAGCGACGCTTGCGCGACAGGAAGCGCGCAAACAGGTTGAAGGCCAGAATGATCACCATCAGCAAGAGCGCGGTGCCGTAGGCTGCGTTCATGTTGATGCCGTCGTTGGCAAGCAGGTACAGGTGAACGGTCATGGGACGACCGGAATCGAGCGGCGAAATAGGCAGGTTGATGGCCTGGCCCATGGTGTAGAGCACCACGGCGGTCTCGCCGATGGCGCGGCCGATGGCAAGGACAATGCCGGTGGCGATGCGGCCGAAGGCAGAGGGAAGCACGATCTTGGAGACGACCTGCCACTTGGTGGCGCCCAGGCCATATGCACCCCAACGGATATAGCGTGGAACGGCGCGGATTGCCTCCTCGGTGGTGCGCATGACGATAGGCAGCATCAGAAGTGCCAGCGCCAGCGCGGCAGAGACCATCGAAAGACCTAGGCCCATGGCCTCGACAAACAAGGCATAGCCAAAGAGGCCCATAACAATGGAGGGCACCGAGGCCAGGGCATCGGCAGCATAGCGAATGATGTCGACGACCTTGCCCTGCTTGGCGTACTCGGCCAGATAGACCGCAGCCAGGACGGCAACCGGCGTGCAGATGAGCATGGCGAGCGCCGTCACGTAGATGGTCGAGACGATTGTGGGCCAAATGCCGCCTTCGGCGTTGACGCCCTGGGGCCAGCCAAAGATAAAGTCGAGTGAGATATGCGGTAGACCGTTAATGACCACGTAGGCGATGATGGCGACCAGCACCAGCGTGGTGATGTAGGCAGCCGCGCGGAATACGCCGAGCATGATCTTGTTGGACAGGTCCTTATTGATACGGCCCTTCTTGCCATGGGAAAGAGCACGCTTGATGCGCTCGCGCGACGAGGTCGTATCGACCGTCGTGTCAACGGAATCGGACATAGCCTACCCCCTCTTCTTCTTGGAAATCAGACGGACAATGCCCACCAGCGCGGCGGAGATAATAAACAGGACCACGCCCATGCCAAAGAGCGCCGAGCGGTGCAAGCCCGAGGAGTAGCTCATGTCGAGCGCAATCTGGCTCGTGAGCGTCGAGATGGGGCTCGCGATGCTATCGGGAATGACCGGAGCATTGCCCACGACCATGAGCACGGCCATGGTCTCGCCGATGGCGCGCCCCATGCCCAAAACGATGGCGTCCACAATGCCCAACTTGGCTGCGGGCAGCACGACCTTATAGATGGTCTGCCACTTGGTGGCACCCATGGCATACGATGCCTCGCGAATACCCATGGGAATAGAATTGAGGGCATCGATGGTGAGCGTTGTGATGGTGGGGACGATCATGATGGCGAGCACGAACCACGCCGTCAGGGCACCAAAGCCAAGACCGCCGGTCAGCTGCGCGATAAACGGGCGGATGATAATCATGCCGAAGAAGCCGTAGATGATGGAGGGGATGCCCGCCAGCAGGTCGACGGCAGGGCTGATGAGCTTGCGCACGCGCTTGCTGGCAATCTCGACCAGATACACAGCCGTGCCCACACCCAGGGGCACACCCATGGCAAGGGCACCGACGGTCACCAGACCCGAGCCGGCAAGCAGCGACATGATGCCGTAGTGGCCCTCGGAGGGCGCCCACGTAAAGCTAAAGAAGTCCGCCAGACCAATGTCGGTAAAGACGGGCAGCGCCGAGTACGTGGTAAAGACAAAAATCAGGATAACGGTGACGACCGCCAAGAACGCGCAGGCAAAGAAGATCCACTGCAGTGCCTTCTCCTTAAGATAGGTGCTGCGCGACACCAACGCCAACTCACGCTTTTTTGGCGCCTGGGTCTCCTGCTCAATCTGGGGGGTTTCCCGTGCTTCCACGCTACTCACTCCCCTTTCCGTCGTTGGTGACGGGAATAAAGCCCGCCTCGCGAATCTGCTTGTCCATCTTTTCGGACGTCACGTAGTCGATGTAATCCTGCGCTTGCTGCGAAGGCGTTCCCTTCACAAAGAAGTAGAGGTCGCGGGAGATGGGATAACCACCGCTCGCGACTGTCTTCTCGGACGCCTCGACGTGATTGACCGAAACGGCCTTGACCGAAGTCTTAGCGTTGAGGCTCTCGACAAAACCCAGCGAGATGTAGCCAATAGCACCACGAGAGCGAGACACGACATCGCGTACCTGGCCCGTACCCGAAAGAACGGCCGAGCGACGATCGAACGGCGTGCCGTCCATCACGATGGTACGGAAGGCCTCGCGCGTGCCGGACGCCTCGTCGCGGTTGATAACCTGAATCTTCAGGTCCTCGCCACCAACCTCTTTCCAGTTGGTGATCTTGCCCGCATAGATATCGCGGAGCTGCTCAGTCGAGAGGTTATCGACCGGGTTGTCGTCGTTCACGATGACCGCGATGCCATCGTGTGCGATAACGATAGGCGTCAGGCCCAGGTCTTGCTCATCGGCGTTGAGGCCACGAGAGGAGCTGGCGATATCGGCGGTGCCGGCGCTAACAGCCTCGATGCCAGCAGATGAGCCCAGACCAGAAACCAGCACGTCGATGCCGGTCTCTTCCTTAAAGCCCTCGGCCGCGATCTCGGCAATGGGAAGGCAGGTGGTCGAGCCAGCCACGGTAATAGAAGACGTAGAAGATCCCGAGGAGCAGGCGCACAGCGTGAGCGTGAGCACTGCCGCACTCAGGACCGATGCGATCTTTCTCATAGCATCACGCCGATCGCCGCATGGCGCCCGCAGGTGCCACCCTCGTTGCGGTAGGAATAAAAGCGGTCGTTCTGGCGAACGGTGGAAAGTTTGGTGTCCACAATGCCGTTCACATCGACACCGGCATCCACCAGCGCCTCGCGAATGGCGGCGGAAAGATCGAGCATACGGGAAGCGCCCGCATCGATGCACGAGAACTCGGCGGCAAAGCGGTCCATGAGCTCTTGGGACACCTCGTACTCGTCACCCAGGATATGGGGCCCAATATAGGCAGAGATGTCCTCCGGCTTGCAGCCAGCCGCCTCGCAGAGCGCTTGGCACGCCTTGGCGGAAATGCGCGCAATCGTGCCCTTCCAGCCAGAATGCACCACGGCAAAACCGTTGGGAGCAACCAGCACCACGGGAACGCAATCGGCAAAGCAGAGTAGCACGGGTACCTCATGGGCCGTACAGACGATGGCATCGCAGCCCTCGGCAATCTGCTCGCGAACAGCCTCAAGATCGTCGGCGCCGTTCGAGGTCACCGTAACTATATGGTCACCATGTACTTGATTGGGCACGAGCAAATTATGCTCGCACTCGGCGGCCCCCATGGCCCCGAGTACGCGGCGACGATTTTCCTGAACGGCAAAGGGGTCATCGCCTACATGCGAGCCCAGATTGAGCGAGGAGTACGCATCTTCGGAAACGCCACCGGTGCGCTCGGTAAAGGCAAAGCGAACATCGTGCGTCGCGCCCTCTACCAACGTAACTCCATCATGGTCGACACGCGAAACGTTGTCCGCACGTGCTGCCATACTAAAGCCTCCTAATAACACAAGTATCGCGGCGACGCCGCAGCAGTCCGCGTCATACGGCTGCCATACTTCATCAAAAGGATACCCGCAGCGGTAGGAACCAAACGTAAAGGGAACGTAAGGAGATTGGAGGCTTTCGTTTACAAAGACGAAACACAACAAAAAGGGGTGCGCCCAATCGGACGCACCCCATGCAGGTCGTTAAGAAAAACGAACTAGAAACTGCCGCGCTTGAGGAAGTCGGGAAGCTCAAACTGGTCGTTGCCAAAGTTGGGCAGCTCGGTACCACCGACGTTGCGAGTCGGGGCAGCCTGAGCGGGGCTGGCAGCCGGAGCGGTGCGCTGCGGCTCGGCAGAAGCAGCGGCCTTGCTCTGGGACTGCTGAGCAGCGAAGAGCTCGTCCTGACGGTTGACGTTGGAGTCGGAGAAGCCCGTAGCGATAACGGTGATGCGCACCTGGTCGCCCAGGGACTCGTCAACAACGGTACCGAAGATGATGTTGGCCTCAGGGTCGACGGCATTGGCGACAACGTCGGCGGCGTCGCTGATCTCCTGGATGCCCAGATCCTTGGAGCCGGCGATGGAAAGCAGGACGCGCGTGGCGCCATCGATGGAGCTCTCGAGCAGCGGACTGGAGATAGCCTGCTGGGCAGCGTCGACGGCACGGGTGTCCCCAGAAGCGGTACCGATACCCATCATGGCGGTACCAGCCTGCTTCATGATGGTCTTAACATCGGCGAAGTCCAGGTTGATGATACCCGGGACGGTGATGAGGTCGGTGATGCCCTGGGTGCCCTGGGAAAGGACGCCATCGGCAATCGCGAACGCCTCGAGCATCGTGGTCTTCTTCTCGGCGATGTCGAGCAGCTTGTCGTTAGGGATAACGATCATGGTGTCGACGCAATCGGAGAGGGTCTTGATGCCCTCCTCGGCGCTCTTCTTGCGCTTGCGGCCCTCGAAGGTGAAGGGCTTGGTCACGACGGCGACGGTCAGCGCGCCGACCTCGTTCATCGCGATATCGGCAACGATGGGAGCGGCGCCGGTACCGGTGCCACCGCCCTCGCCGCAGGTGATGAACACCATGTCGGCGCCAGCGAGCGCCTCGGCGATATCGTCGCGGGACTCATCGGCAGCCTTGCGGCCAACCTCGGGGTTGGCGCCGGCGCCCAGGCCGCGGGTAAGGTCGGTGCCGATGTGCACCTTGATATCGGCATCAGAGATCGCGAGCGCCTGAGCATCGGTGTTGATGGCAACAAACTCGACGCCGCGGATGCCCTCTTCGATCATTCGATTGACCGCGTTGGTACCGCCGCCGCCGACGCCGACCACCTTAATGACGGCAAGGTAGTTGTTGATCTCTGTCTCGTGCATGTCGGTCCTCCGAACAAAGGTTATAGCCATAGCATGGGTTGACCCCTGCGCACATTAACCTTCAGGTTGAAAGTAAATGCAAAGGTAAACCGTATTATGTTTGCACATTATGAACGTATCAGTCAAATAATTGACCGTGAAAACCAAACAAACCAGATAAACGGCGTGGTATGGCCCCTCAACAAAGCCATTTAGGATGCTACGCGGTCGGTGCGTTCCTAAACGTGTAGTTGCCCGGAGAGCGCACATTGATATAAGTTACGCCCTCTACCTGCGAAAGTAGTTTGGTCACGATGCGTTCTTTCTTGGCGATATCATCCGAATCGCCCAGCGACACCTCGACGCCGTTGTCGAGATTTGCCGAGATAGCCTCAACGGAAGGCGTGGAAATATCCTTCACCTGGTCCAAGAACTCGCTCGAAAAACCGCGTGCGTAATCCAGGCCGGCCTTGACGGCCTTGGAGCTCACCGCCCGACCCGAAACCGGTGCGACATCGGCCGAGACGTCAGTCAACAGCACGGCGCCGTAGTGCTTGGCAAGCGCCAGGGCCGCATCGATGCCGGTCAGGGTGTTGGCACCCTCCCCCGATGTAATGACGTTCCCCTGGTCGTCCACCTCGACAGACGTCGACAGCGGAGCAATCCAAGTGTCATCGTCTCCGATAGCCCAGGCAAGGTCGTCGGAGCTGATATACGCAATGGCGATAACTTTACGCTCCGTCGGCGTGATGATAAGCGTATGGGGAAACTGGCGCTGGACATCCACGCCCGAGACCCAAGGGTTTTGCTTGAGGCCCTCGGTGATCTGATCGGGATCCACGTTAAAGAGCGACGTATTCTCGGGAAGATTGATGAGCTGCATGGCGTCGTGCTTGGTCACATGCTCGCTGCCATGAATATGAATATCGGTGGCGGCAAACAGACCAGAGTTGATGACGACGATGGCAATAATGGAAAGCACGGCCACGGCTGCCAGGATGCCGCCCGCGATCTTTCCCTTACCCTTAATGGCAGAAGCGGCGTCGGTCGCCTTGCTCGCCATGGCACCCAACGATGACAGAGGATTGATGCCCTTTTTTGCCGAAGACGCCTTGGCGGCGGGCACCGATGTCAGTGAACGCGGCTTAGCGCCAGCCAACGTACGACTGGCATGCGGCGCACGAGCTCCCAGCGAAGGCTTGGGCGTCGCCATGGGTCGAGAGGTCTTGGTGCCCATCGCCGGCTTGGGCGTCACCGAAGGACGCGGAGCCGGACGACTCGTCTTTTTAGAAGCGGGGCGTCCCCCCAGCTGCGAGCCGACGACCGGGCGCTTGGCAGGACGAACGGGCCCAACAGACTTGGAGGGCATGGCGGGCTTATGTTGAGGCTGGGCAGGTGCGCCGGAACGCCCTCCGGCGCGGCGGAAGGTTGGTTTCGATGCTCTAGAAGCCGAGGAATTTAACTTCCGGTCTGAGCTCGATGCCATACGCCTCCCTCACCTTTCCGTGCACATGCCTAATAACCGCGGCCACGTCGTCGGCCGAGGCGGTTCCGTTATTAACGATAAAATTAGCGTGTACGGGCGAAACTTCCGCACCGCCAACCGAAAAACCCTTTAATCCACAATCCTCAATCAACTTGCCCACGCTTGCGTCGGGCGGGTTGCGAAAGACCGATCCGCAGGATGCACGGCCCATGGGCTGCGTGCGCTTGCGGCGCGTCAGGTACCGCTCCATGCGCTCGCGAATGTCGGCCTTGGGCGCGGCCTTGAGCTTAAGCACGCACTCGAGAATGATCTCGTTACGCGGCAGGCTGCACTCGCGATACCCCCAAGCGATCTCGGACCCTGCATAGTGCTTAATACCGGACGCCGGATCAAACGTGACCACGTCCTCGATAAGGGAGCCGATCCACTCGGTCCGCGTGCCCGCGTTCATGGACACGGCGCCGCCGACCGAACCGGGAATACCGACCGCGAACTCAAGGCCCGAAAGCCCGCGCGACAAGGCGTCGTTGACCAAACGCGCGAACATCACGCCCGCACCAACGGTCAGCGTGCAGCCGTCCTCGGCAACAACCGTGCGCTGAAACTCACGTCCCAGCGAAATAACGGCGCCGCGATAGCCGGCATCGGCAACCAACAGGTTGGACCCCTTGCCGATAATCACCCACGGCACCTGCTCGCGGTCAAGCACCGCCACGGCGCGACGCAGGGCATGGTAGCTATGGCACGTCACAAAAAGGTCGGCCTTGCCGCCGATACGATAGCTAGTATGGCGTGCAAGACGTTCGTCCTCGACCACGTCCGTGTCGATCATGCCCGAAAGCGCCATGACGGCGTTAAACAGACCCATAGGGGTTAAGCGTCTTTCTTGGCAGTCAGATACTCGATGAACTCGGGGCCGACAGTCGTAACGTCGCCGGCACCCATGGTGAGCAGCAGGTCGCCCTCGCCCACGAGCTTCTCAAGCTCCTGGTTGAGCTCAAGACGGCTGGAGCAGTACACGACCTCCTTGCCGGGGTGCTTGGCGCGAACGGTATCTGCGAGCATCTTGGAGGTAACACCCGGAATCGGCATCTCGCCGGCGGAGAACACATCGATCAGCAGCAGCTTATCGGCGTTGGCAAAGGCATCGGCAAAGTCATCGCACAGAGCCTGCAGGCGCGAATAGCGGTGCGGTTGGAACACGACATCGACATGTTTGTAGCCCAGCGAAGAGGCGGCAGCGAGCGTTGCCTTGATCTCGGTGGGATGATGGCCGTAATCGTCAACCACCGTGATGCCGTCGATATCGCCCACGTGGGTAAAGCGACGACGGACGCCCTCAAAACTCGAAAGTGCCTTAGCGGCGGCGTCGATATCGAGGCCCAGAACATGGGCGACGGTCAAGACGGCCGTGGCGTTGAGCATGTTGTGACGACCGGGGTTGCTCTTAATCTCGACAGCGTGCTCGGTGCCGTCCTCAAAGCGAACGATAAAGTCGCTCTGGATGCCCTTGACATCCGGATGCACGCAGACGATGTCGTTGTTCTCGGCAAAGCCATAGGAAAGCACATGACGGCCCGTCGACTTGGCGAGCTCGACCAGATGCGGGTCCTCGCCGCAAACGATGACGGTGCCGTCCTCGCCCACCAGCCCCATAAACTTGGCAAAGGTGGCCTCGATCTCCTCGATGCCCGAGTAGTGATCGAGATGGTCGGCCTCGACGTTGGTCACGATGACCACGTTGGGGTTCAGGAACAGGAACGAGCTGTCGGACTCGTCGGCCTCGGCGACAAAGTAGTCACCCGAGCCGTTCTTGCCGTTGGTGTCGTAGCCCTCGACGATGCCGCCGATCAGGAAGCTGGGGTCCAGACCCATGCGGTCGAGCATGGTAGCGCACATCGAAGAGGTCGTGGTCTTGCCGTGCGTGCCGGCAACGGCGACGGTGGTGTAGCCGTGGCCCAGGGCCGAGAGCATCTTGGCACGGGGCCACACGGGAATACCGAGCTCGCGGGCACGCACGAGCTCGGGGTTGGACTCGGGAATAGCGGTAGAGACCACAACCACGTCGGGCTTGACCTCATCGATCGTGGCGGCCTCGTGGCCCACGTGGACCTTCACGCCGGCGCGGGTAAGCTGGCGAATATAGCGCGACGTCTTAAGGTCGGAGCCGGTAACGGTATAACCGCGCTCGTGCAGGACGAGGGCGATGCCGCTCATGCCGGCGCCACCGATACCGATAAAGTGGGCGCTCTTGAACTCGGGCGCGGAGGTTGCAGTCTGGGAATCAGCCATGTGCTCGTGTACTCCTTGCGTAAACACTGCCTGTAACCCGTTAACTGTACCGCACCTACCGCATCCGCGCGAGGGCGACCGGCGATATCCCGTCTAACTAACGCAATCCCTCTACCGCGTCGGCCAAAAGTGCGGCGGCACGGTCCTGGGCCAAGCCACGCGCCGCCTGACGCATGGCATCACGCACCGCAGCGTCATCTATCAGGTGCAGCAGCTCGTCGGCAAAGGCAGGGGCATCGATATCGGCATCGGCGCATAGCACGCCGGCACCGGCATCGACCAGGTAACGCGCATTCGTGGTCTGGTGATCGGCCGTGGCGTGCGGGTACGGCACGAGTACCGAGGGCACGGCAAGCGCGGCGATCTCGGCCACGCTCGAGGCACCGGAACGCGAGAGCACCAGATCGGCCGCAGCCAGCATATCGCCCATGTTGTCGATATAGGGCTGGACACGATAGCGCTTCGCCTCCTCGGTCGTCAGCGCCAAAGCGCGCTCGGTCTCCTCAAAGCCGTCGGCACCCGTCGAATGCAAAATGTAGAGATTCTCGCGGGTCAGCAGCTCACCCTTGAGCGAGGCAACGCGCTCGTTGAGATGCTGTGCACCAAGTGAACCGCCAAAGACGAGCAGAAGCGTCGCATCCTCGGGCACGCCGAGCGCCTTGCGACCGCGGGCGCGATCGCCCTCGATCACCGAACGACGCACAGGATTGCCCGTCATGAGCACATGGTCAGGGTCACCTTCGCGCTCAAAGACCGAACGCGCTGCCGGCACCGAGATGCACACGCGAGCGGCGTGGGAGTTCATCATCTTGTTGGCCAGGCCCGGAACAGAGTTCTGCTCATGCAGCAGATACGGAACGCCTGCGCCCTTGCACCACCCCAGCAACGGAACCTCGACATAGGCACCAAAACCGATGGCGGCATCGGGCTTGCCGACCTTTGAGAAATGACTGGCGAGCGCACGCTTGGCCTTGTTGACACGCCACAGCGAGGTCAGCGCCGTCCAAGGACGGGAGCGGTCGAAGCCCGTAACCGTAATGGGCACAAAATCAAACCCAGCCTCGGGGACCAGACGACCCTCGAGCTTGCGCGACTGGCCCACGAACACAACGTGGTGGCCACGGTCACGCAGCTCTTCGGCCAAGGCGAGCGCGGGGTTGATATGCCCTGCCGTGCCGCCGGCTGCAATAGCAACGGTCATCTTATCGGTCATGGTAGTCCCTTCGTACACGCGGTCCCTGGTCGTCGGTGCGCAAACGCGCCGACGGGTCCGAGTTCAAATCGATTCGATTATATCCGCCGCCCGCATTGCGAGGAGTTGGGCGCTGCGGACGACCTTGCGGTGCCGTTCGCTGACGCGGACGGGCTGCCGGCTCGGTCGCAGAGCCATCCAGAACGGTAAAGCCGTTACGCGAAGACCGCTCGCCGCGCACGTGGGGCACGCCGGCGGTACTCTCATCCATAACGGCAAAGCTCTCGCGGCGACGGTCGTACTCATCGCGACGGGCGCTCTCGTACGAAACGCGTAGGATCAGACCGGCAAGCATAAGCGACACAATAATCGACGAACCGCCATAGCTAATAAACGGCAACGGTTTGCCCGTCATGGGAAACACGTTGAGGATGCCCAGCGCATTGATCAAAAACTGCACCGCGAGAATGACCGCGGAGCCAGACGCCATAAGCGCGCCCCGACGATCGGTCGCCTGCTCGGCAATGCGAAACGCCGAGTAGATCAGCATCGCAAACACCAAGAAGAACAGCACGGTTCCGACAAAACCGACTTCCTCGCCAATGATGGCCAGGATGTAGTCATTGTGCGCCTCGGGCAGATACGAGTACTTCATGGTTGAGTTGCCGATGCCACGGCCGAACAGACCGCCCGAGGCAAAGGCCATGATGGCAAGCGTGGCCTGATAGCCGTCACCATACTCGTCGGCCCAAGGGTTCAAGGCAACCTGGATACGCACCATACGGTACGGCTCTGCGACAAGCGCAATCGCAATGACGGCGATGCCGGCAACAACCGTCCAAACGATATATTTGGGGTCCAATCCCGCAAACAACGCCATGCATATGAGGGTCAACAAAATGATCAGAACGGTACCAAAATCGGGCTGAACAAAGATCAGGAAGAGCGAAATTCCCAGGTAGCCGCCCATCTTGCGAAGAAACTCGTTGATGTTGCCGCCGGGCGAAAAGATACGGTCGAGCATGATTGCCGAATACGCGATGGCGAACGGCTTTAAAAACTCAGACGGCTGAAACTGAATACCGGCGATGTTGAGCCAACGCGTGGCGCCACGACTGCCGCTACCCATAAAGAACACCAGAACCAGTAGCCCTATCATGCCCATGAGGAAGATCCTGAGCACGTCTTCCCCAAACCAACTGTCCGGTAAGATGCGCACGATGGCAACCATAGCCAGCACGCCAACTCCGGCAAACGCGGCCTGTCGAAACAGGAAAAACATCGCCGAACCGTTCTCGTGCAGCGCCTCGACCGAAGATGCTGAGTACACCATCAGCAAGCCGAAGCAAACCAAGCTAAACAGGCAGGCCATAAATATCAAACGGGGGCGCATGATGCGGGCGGGGACGCCGGCAATATAGCGCTCACCGAACGTCTGCCCGCCGCGTCCGGAACGCGTCGTGCTACGCAGCGAGGAAGCACGGTCCGAGTCGGGCCTCCTCATATCACTTCGGGGGCTCTCCTCTCTCACCGGCAACCCCTATTCCGTTTCCGATTTCGCTGCTGCGGCAAGCTGGGCCACGTAGTCCTTAAACACGCGACCGCGCTCCTCGTAGCCCGAGAACTCGTCGAACGAAGAACAAGCGGGCGAAAGCAGGATCACGTCGCCGCGGCTCGAGAGCGAGCGGGCAACGTCAACGGCATCGCGCAGGTCATCGGCCTGGGCGATATCCACGTCACCATCGACATCGGCCTCGTCCATAGCGGCGGTAAAGCGCTCGCGCGCATCGCCAAAGCAAACGACCGAGCGCACGTTGTCCATAACGACGCGGGCAAAGTCCGCAAGCGGCGTACCCTTATCGTGGCCGCCGAGCAGCAAAATCACATCGTCGTCCGGAAACGCCGTCAGGGCCTTTTCGACCGCATCGGTATTCGTTGCCTTGGAATCGTTGACGTAGCGCACGCCATCGATCTCGCCGCAGGGTTCCACGCGGTGTTCGAGCGGCTGGAACGATGCCAAACCGCGGCAAACGCCCTCGGGATCGGCACCGACGGCCAGAGCAGCCGTGGCGGCACATAAGGCATTGATGACATTGTGATGGCCCGAGATCTTGAGCTCGGACGTGGCGACAAGCTGAGTCTCGACGCCCTTCAGGCGGACGACCATCTTGCCGTCGCGCACAAAGGCGGCGTCTGCACCCTCGGGCTCGTCAAAAGCGACCTTGCAGATGCGACGACCCGGCGTGTAGATGTACTCATCGAACTCGTGAATGCCGGCGTCTTCGACGTCGACAACCGCCAGATCGTCATCGACCATATTGTCAAACAGTTTGACCTTGGCAAGCGCGTAGTTCTTATGGCTCTTATGCCAGCCCAAGTGGTCGGGAGTGATGTTGAGCAGCACCGCCACGCGGGGGTGGAGCTCGGTGGTCGTAGCAATCTGATAGCTCGAGAGCTCAGCCACAAACCACTCGTTGTGGGCTCGGCCGTCAATCTCGTTGACCGGCGGCTCGCCGATGTTGCCGACAGCAACGCTGGCCTCGCCGGCAGCCTTGAGCAGATAATCAGTCAGCGACGTGGTGGTCGTTTTGCCGTTGGTGCCAGTGATGGCAATCCAGTTATCGGGCGACAGGCGATAGGCAAACTCGGGCTCACCCATAATCTGGGCGGCATGCTCGCGCCCGGCCTTAAAGAAGCCCGAGAACTCCGAGATACCCGGGCATGTCACGCACACGTCATAGGCACCCTCGACCTGCTCGGTGCCGTAAACAAACGACGCGCCCTGCGCCTCGAGCGCACGCGTGGCGTCATTGGGCTCAGAGGTGCCGCCGCCATACACGGTAACGGCACTTACGCGCTCGGGATGTGCCAGCGCCCAGCGGGCGACATCGAGACCGGATTTGCCCTGACCCAAAACGAGCAGGCTAAAGACATCAGCAAGAGGCATGAAAGACCACTATCCCAACTGGAAGAACAGGGCGAGGCCAACGGCGCCAAAGGCCGCGGCGATAATCCAAAAACGGATAACGACCTTGGTCTCGGCCCAACCCTTCTTTTCGAAATGATGATGAATGGGCGCCATAAGGAAGACGCGCTTGTGCGTAAAGTGGAAATAGACAACCTGGATCATGACCGACAGGGTCTCGACGATAAACAGACCGCCGATGATGAGGGAAACGACTTCGGTGTTGGTCATGATGGAGGTGCAGGCAAACGCGGCACCCAGGGCAAGCGAGCCGGTATCACCCATAAAGATGCTCGCCGGGTAGCAGTTGAACCACAAAAAGCCCAGGCAGGCACCGGCACACGCCGTGCAGAAGATGGACAGGTTCACGTCACCGTGCAAAAACGCCATAGCGGCCATGGCGAGCATGGCGATCATGGAAGTGCCGCCGGCAAGGCCATCCAGACCATCGGTCAGGTTCACGGCATTGGAGAGACCAGCGATCATCAGCCAGCAAAATACAATGTAGAGCCACGGGAACGAAAGGCCGCAGATGGTGGTCGAAAGAACACCGAGGTCAATCGTCAGGCCGCCGGGAAAACGAATCTCGGGGGCGACGCCGCACCAATTGACTGCGAGCACGGTAAAAGTGACGCAGATGATGGTCAGACCGATCATCTTGGCGTGAGGCGTCAGGCCGAGCGAGCGACCATGCGTGACGGAGGTCAGGTCGTCGATGAGACCCAAAACGCCGGTGGCCAGCGTGGCAAGCAGCACGAGCACGAGCTCGGTGGTGAGCTTGCCCATCAACAGGCAGGTCAGCGAGATCGCGACAAGGATGATGACGCCGCCCATGGTGGGCGTACCCTGTTTAATCAAATGACGCTTGGGGCCGTCGGCTCGGACCTGCTGGCCGATACCCTCGACCTTCAGCAGCTTGATCCACCACGGCATAAGCAGCAGCGCAATGGCGGCAGCGATGCCAAGTCCCAAAAAGGCCTGATACGTAGGATACGAGGGATTGCCGAACATGGGCTAGCACACACCTTCCACAAAGCGGTCGAGCTCAACAAAACGGGAACCCTTGACCAATACAACATCATGATTTTCAAGCGCGCCGCCCATGCGGTCGAGCACCTGCTGATAATCGGAGAACACCTGGATGCGGTCCTCATCCATGCCCATCATGCGTGCGGCATCGGCCATGAGCTGAGCCAGCTCGCCGCCGACGCACGCGAGCATGTCGAGCTTCTTGGCGGCGGCATAGGCGCCCACGAGCTCATGCATACGGGGAGCCTCGTCGCCCATCTCGCCCATCTCGCCCAAGATCGCCATGCGCGAACCGTCACAGATAAGCGAGCACAGCAAATCGAGGCCGGCAGCCATAGACTCGGCACTGGCGTTATAGGAGTCGTCGATGATGCGTGCTCCGCTCTTGGCGCGCTTGATCTCCTGACGGTGGCCGGTGATCGTAAGACCCCTAAAGGCAGCATCGATCTGCTCGGGCGTCACGCCCAGACGATAGGCGACCGCGGCGGCCTTGACGGCATTGGGCACGGACTGCACGCCGGGAATGGCCAGCATGGTATCGACCGTGTCGCCCTGACCAAAGTCGAGCGTAAAGACTGGATGGCCCTCGTCGTCGACGCGAATGTCGCGCGCGCGGATCTCGTCGTCGTCCGAGACGCCGGCCAGCATCACGTCAATACCTGCAGGCTGGGCGAACGTATCGCGAATGAACGGCGTAAAGTCGTCCTCGCCGCCCAAAACCAGCAACGGCGAGAAGTCGCCGGCGGCGCACATGCCCTGGACAATCTCGGACTTGGCGCGGGCGATGTTCTCGCGGCTGCCCAGAATACCGATGTGGGAGGTTCCGATCTTGCTCACGATGGCAAGATTGGGGTTGGCAGACTGGGACAGGCGCTCAATCTCATGAAAATGGTTCATGCCCATCTCGAGCACCAGAACCTCGGTATCGGCCGGAGCAGAAAGCACCGTGAGCGGCATGCCGATCAGGTTGTTGAAATTGCCTTTGGTGGCCCAGACGCGATAACGCTTGGCGAGCACGGCGGCGAGCACGTCCTTGGTCGTCGTCTTGCCAATCGAACCGGTAATGCCGACGACCAGGCAGCCAAGCTCCAAGCGATATACATGCGCCAGGCGCAGCAAGAACTCCTCGGGGTCGTCGGTCATCAAGATGGCGCATCCCTTGTCCTGCGCCAGCGAAACCAGCTCGGCATCGGGCTCACGCGTCATCACGACGGCACCGGCACCCGACTCGATGGCACGGGAGGCGAAATCATTGCCGTCGACCTTTTCGCCGGGGAAGGCGACAAAGATCGTCCCCTCCTCGACCTGACGCGAGTCGATAACGCACCCGCGGCATACCCGATCGACTTCTTCCGTCACGGTTCGGGCCCCCGTTGAGGCCGCGAGGTTGTTGACGGCGATCTCTATCATTGCAGCTCCCCTGTAAACCTAATAATGCTATCGGCGTATTGTATCCCAGTGCCATGCGCGCGTGGTGCAGGGCATGTGAACACCCTTCAGATCAAACGGCAGACCACGCTCAAGATTGTAACCCCCTACTTCGTGCGCGGGATACCCAGCACGTCGAGCGCGTTGGCCATAATGGACTGGAATGGCACCGCGGCGGCATCCGAGCCGCTCGGTGTTCCATCGAGTGTGATATAGCACAGCACCTTGGGCGATTGTGCCGGCGCAAAGCCCATAAAGGACGACATATAGTTCTCCTTGAGGTAACCCCCGTTCTCGTCAGCACGCTCGGCCGTACCGGTCTTGCCCGCCACGTCATAGCCATCGACCGCACCGCCAACGCCCGTGCCTTCGGACACGACCGTCTGCATGCACGATGTCACCTGGGCGGCAGCGTCCTCCGAAATCGCGCGCTCGCCTTCGCCCCAGTCCTTCTCATCGCCCTTGCTGGACTTATAGAAGTGCGGAGTCATCATCACGCCGCCGTTCGCGATGCCGCCCACGGCACGTGCGACCTCAATCGGCGAGACAGACAGCGCCTGGCCAAAGCTCATCGAGCCCAGCGTGGCGCCGTCGTACTGGTCGCGCTCCTTGACGATACCCAGACTCTCACCCGGAAAATCGACACCGGAGCTATGACCGATGCCCCACTTGTCCACATAGGTGGCAAAATCATCGGCGCCGATCTTGCGTCCCACCAGGACAAAGCCCACATTGGACGAACGGCGCATCATCTCGCGCACGTCCATGGTCATGGTGTAGTCGCGCTTATCGGCGTCGGTAACGGTGTCGTCGCCAACCTTAATGCTCGCAGGCACCTCGAACGACGTGCTCGAACGCACGGCTCCCAAGTCGAAGCCGGCACCGGCCACGAGCGTCTTAAAGACCGAGCCGGGCTCGTAGGCATCGGTAACCAGGCGCAAGTTCATGTCCTCGGTCTTGGCGTTTTCCAGATCGGTCTGGTCATATGTCGGATACGAGCATGCCGCCAGAATCTCGCCCGTCGTGGGATCGGTGACCAGGGCCGAGCCATTCTTGGCCTTGGTCTTTTCGACCGCCTCGGCCAGGGCGTCCTCAGCGGCACGCTGGATATTGACATCGAGTGTCGTCACGATGTCCACGCCGTCCACCGCGGCAACCTTCTTATAGGCGCCGCCCGCGATATAGCTACCGTCCCTCGCCCGCTCGCGCACCAGCGAACCGTTGGTTCCGGTCAAAAGCTTGTTGTACTGTTTTTCGAGACCCGTCAGACCGTCGTTGTCCACGTTTACCACGCCAAGCACCTGAGACGCCAGGTTGCCGTAGGGATACACGCGCTTCATGGCCTGCTCAAAGAGCACGCCTGGCAGGTTCTTCTTCTCTAGCGCCGCGGCATCGTCCTCGTCCACCTGGCGTTTGATATACACCCAAGTGCCATCGGACATAACGAGATCGCGACATGTTTTCTTATCGATGCCCGTAGCTTTGACCAGTGCCGAGACCGTCTTGTCAACGTCCTCGATAAGCTGAGGATTCACGGCGATGTTGCGGCATTCGACCGACGACGTCAGCACGTTGCCGTTACGGTCGTAGATGGTGCCGCGCTTGGCATACAGCGTCTGCGCAAGCAAGCGACGTGCATCGGCACGGTCGCGCAACTTATCGGCTTCCACGATTTGATAGTCGGCAAGGCGAAGGACGCCCAAACCCAAGCCAAAACCGATGAAGCCCATGACGGCTTTGCGACGGGGCAGCGGCGTGCCCGTGAGCCATTCGGTCGACGAGCTCTTGCGCGGTCTGGTGTTATGCATTTGAGGACCACTCGAGCTACGGAGACGCGACGCGGGGTCGTTGCCATAGGACGGCCTCGCGTTGTAAGATGGCCGACCCGTTCCTTGATAACCAGAACGTCCCCGCGATGAGGGACGTCCAGAACCGCGACCCCCGTCGGAACCGCGGCGATAGTCATTTGTCATACTCAGCTACCGTCTTGTTACTGAGCGGTCGCGGTCGAGCTAGCGCCCGCGGCTGCATCCTGCGAAAAATCAAGTGTAACGCTCTCGCTGGGCTCCACCATGCCATAAGCGCCCGCAAGGTCGCGAATGCGCGTGTCGGCACCATAGACCGAATGCATGACCTCCAAGTCGGAGCTCTCATCGGTCGCCTTCTCGAGCGTGTTGGTAAGCGCGGCATTGTTGTTGAGCACCTGGGCCGTAACGCCGGCGAGCGCCACACGGGCGACACCGATCGTCATGAAGATGGCCGCAATGATGCAAAACGTTTTAAGAACGCTCATGAAAACCGGGCTTACCGCCTGGTTTGCCTGACGGCCCGCGCCCGTGTAGACATCAAAGCGCGGCGTGTGCTGCTCGCGGGGAGCAACGGGGGCCTGCGGTGTCTCACGATAGGCGGGCATGGCGCTCATATCATAGGCGAGTGCTGCGTTTGAGGTGTTGTAGCCCATGATATGCCGCCTCCCATCCCGAGTACGTTGGTAGTGTGTTTAAGCTTCGTTTATGGTGCGAGCGGGAGGTCCAATATCGCGCGGTCGCGTCTACAGACGCTGCGCCACGCGGATCTTGGCTGATCTCGCCCGAGGGTTGCGCGCGACCTCATCGGGTTGGGCAACCAGGGGTTTGCGGGTGATGACCTTGAGTATCGGCACGTTGCCGCACACGCACACCGGAATCTCCGGCGGACACGTGCACCCCTGGCTCATCTCCTTAAAGTGGTTCTTTACGATACGGTCCTCGAGCGAGTGATACGAGATGACGCAGATGCGTCCGCCCGGGTTGAGCCACCTTGTGGCGGCGTCTAGCCCTCGCTCGAGCACATCGAGTTCGTGATTGACCTCGATGCGAATGGCCTGGAAACTTTTCTTGGCCGGGTGTCCGCCATGCCGACGAGCGGCAGCGGGGATACCAGCCTTGATGATCTCGACAAACTGTCCGGTGGTTTCGATCGGCTCATGCTCGCGGCGGCGCACGATCTCGCGCGCAATCTGCGAGGCGAACTTCTCTTCGCCGTAGACGCGTAGAATCCGGGCGAGGTCGTGTTCGTTATAGGTGTTGATGACCTCAGCTGCGTTTAAGGTGTTGTTACCCGGATCCATCCGCATGTCCAATGGGGCGTCCTCGTTGTACGAAAAGCCCCTGCCAGGGATATCGAGTTGCGGCGACGAAACGCCCAAGTCGAACAGGAAGCCATCGACCCCGGGCACCTCGGCCGAGCAAAGCAGCTCGTCCAAGTCGCCGAAGTTGCCCTTCAGCAGCTGGTGCGGAACGCCGGGAACCTCGCGGTCCAGACGGGCGCCAGCGGCCTCGAGGGCCATGTCGTCCTGATCGACGCCGAGCAAAAGGCCGGTCTCCCCCACCTGCGCGGCCATCTTTACCGAATGGCCAGCACCGCCAAGGGTGCAGTCGCAGACGACGGAGCCGCTCTTTAGCTGCAGCGACTCAAGCACTTCGCCGAGCATGACAGGTTCATGCCGATATTCTTGTGTCAAGATCCCACGCTCCATCCGTTACTCGTGCCTTGCCCTTACGAGAAGAAGAGGTCCAGCAGGGCCTCGTCATCATCGTCCTCATCGGCCGTAGCGCGGTCCCAAACCTCAAGGTGGTCGTAGTTACCCACAACCGTGACCTCGCGGTCGAGGTTCGCCTGCTTGCGGAGAGACTCAGAAAGACCGATACGACCCGCGCTGTCCACATCCATCGACGTGGTGCGCTTGTTGATCGCCCTCATGAGCTTCTGGTCGTTGATGTCACGCGGGTTAAAACCCTCGTGGCCCTCACGACCCGCGAAGAGTCCTTCGACCCACTTATCGAAGGCCTCGGCAGAGAACACGTACAGAGCATCGACATCCAGGGCTTTAAACACGCGAACGTGCTCTCCAAGCTCCTCACGAAGGGGTGCAGGCAGGGACAGACGACCTTTTGCATCGAGATTGCGCTCGTATGCACCCGTCATTCCCATGTGCGCCCTCCCCTCGGTTACTCAGATGGCACGTACGCGGGGAACCACCCCGCCTGTCGACGTCATCAATAATATGGGGAACCGCCCCATTTTTCAACACCTTTCCCCACCCCTTCCCCCACCCCACCCCACCACTCCACCCTCAATATGTTGTAAAACACCCCCGAGCATATGTTCGAAAACACAATATGTTGTGTTTGCAGCAAAGGCGGGATGCCACCTGTAGAACCACGCCCGCGAACCTCAACCTTCAAGTTGACCTTGAGGCGATTTTTACGTCCCTTTACATGCCGTTCACATCGCCCCCAAACTCCCCCACCCACGGCACACACGGTCCACCACCGCGTCGGTGTCTGGCGAAAAATGGAACGGGCCCCAGATTGCCCATGCGCGCAAAAGTGCGTCTCGGCAATCTGGGGCCCGTCCCCCTTAATATGTATAAATATGCAGGTCAGCGACGTACTAGCGATGTGCCAGCGGATGCGCCGCCAAATAAACTTCGGTTAGTTGCGTGCGATCGACATGCGTGTAGACCTGCGTGGTCGAAATATCGGCATGGCCCAAAATCTCCTGCAGCACACGCAGGTCGGCACCGCCCGCGAGCATGTGGGTGGCAAAGGAGTGGCGCAAGGTATGGGGATGGAGCCCCACCAGCCCCACCTGACGCCCATACCGCTCGCATATCGCATGCACGGCCTGGCGCGACAGGCGACGTCCGTTCTTATTTAAAAAGACCGCCAAGGTCTCCGTCCCGTGAGCATGGACGGCCAGGAGAGCGCGCCCGTCACCTATATAGCGTGTCAGGGCACGCGCCGCGCTTCCCACCAACGGGGCCAGACGCTCCTTGGAGCCCTTGCCGCGCACCAGGGCAAACCCGTCATCGATATGGATATCGCCCACATCGAGCCCAACCAGTTCACTCACGCGCAAGCCGCAACCGTAAAGCACTTCCAAGATGGCATGATCGCGCAGTCCCATCTCGCCCTCGGGAAAGTCTTGATCGAGCAGTGCCGAGACATCCTCCACCGAAAGGTATTCTGGCAGGCGATCTGCCTTTTTGGGCAGGCGCAACGCCGCCGTCGGGTTTTGGGCCACGGCCCCATCGCGCACCAAAAAGGCATGCAGACCCTTCACGGCAGCAAGCGCGCGCTCCACCGAGGCGTCGGAATAGCCTCCGTCGCGGCGATCGGCAACAAAGTCCTCCACGACCTGACGGCTCACATCTTCAAAAGACGCAATGTCAGCCCGCTCCAGATAGGCGCAGTACGTCGTCAGGTCACGACGGTATGCCGCAATCGTATTGTGCGCCAAACCCCGCTCGACCGCGAGGTAATCGAGATACTCCCCCGCCGCCACAGCGAGCGACGAGGGAGTAGCTTCGGTATGTTCTTGGTTCGCCGGCACCCTTAGTCCGTAGCGAGGTTCATGGGCGTCACCTGCAGGCGATCGACACCCTCGTGCTGACCGATCGAGGCACGCACAAACTCTCGGAACAGCGGCTGTGGGTTGGTCGGACGGCTCTTGAACTCGGGGTGAGCCTGGGTGGCCACATACCACGGATGTACGTCGCGCGGCAGCTCGACCATCTCGACCAGACGCTCGTCGGGCGAAAGACCCGAGATAACCAGACCGGCGTCCTCGAGCTGGTCACGGAAGGCGTTGTTGAACTCAAAGCGGTGACGGTGACGCTCGTAGACGAGATCCTCGCCATAGGCCTCGCGCGCGAGGGAATCGGCAGCGAGCTTGCATGGATAGGCACCCAGGCGCATGGTGCCGCCCTTCTCGGTCACGTCCTCCTGCGAGCTCATCAGGTCGATGACACTATACGGACCGTCCGGATCGAACTCGGAAGAGCTGGCGCCGGCAAGGCCGACGACGTTGCGGGCAAATTCGCACACGGCCACCTGCATACCCAGGCAAATGCCCAGATACGGAATCTTGTGCTCGCGGGCGAACTCGGCCGCGAGGATCTTGCCCTCCAGGGCGCGCTTGCCAAAGCCGCCAGGGACCAAGATGCCCGAGGCGTCACCCAGGACCTCGGAGACGTTCTGCTCGTCGAGGCTCTCGCCATCGACCAGCTGCACGTCAACGTGGCGATCGTAGAACACGCCCGCGTGGTGCAGGGCCTCGATAACCGACAGGTAGGCATCGGGCAGCTGCGTATACTTGCCCACGACGGCGATCTTCACCTTGTCGGCGTGCTGGTTGGCATGGTTCTGCTTGCGCAGGAATTCGTTCCACGCACTCATGTCGCGCTCACGCGGGTCCAGACCCAGACGCTCGCAAATGCGCAGGTCAAAGTCCTGCTCGGCGAGCAGCTGCGGAACATCGTAGATGCTCGCGCAGTCCTCGTTGGTAAAGACACAGTCGGTGTCGACGTCGCAGAAGCTTGCGATCTTGCCGCGGATGGCATCGTCGATATGGTGGTCGGAGCGCAAAACGATAATATCGGGCTGGATACCAAAGCTGCGGAGCTCCTTGACGGAGTGCTGCGTCGGCTTGGTCTTGACCTCGTGGGCGGCGGCGATATAGGGAACGAGCGACACGTGGATGTAGCAGACGTTCTCGGGGCCGGCCTCCTTGCGATACTGGCGAATGGCCTCGACAAACGGCTGCGACTCGATGTCGCCGATGGTGCCGCCCAGCTCGGTGATGACCACGTCGGAGCCGGTCTGCTCCTCAATACGACGGAACTTATCCTTAATGGCGTTCGTGACGTGCGGAATCACCTGCACGGTGCCGCCCAAAAAGTCACCGCGACGTTCACGGGCGATCAGGCTCTTATAGATGGCACCAGTCGTAAAGTTGGAATCGCGGGTCAGGTTCTCGTCAATAAAGCGCTCGTAGTGGCCCAGGTCCAGATCGGACTCGTAGCCGTCCTCGGTCACAAAGACCTCGCCATGCTGGAACGGGCTCATGGTGCCGGGGTCGACGTTCAGATACGGGTCGGCCTTTTGCATCGTTACTTTGTAGCCACGCGACTTGAGTAGACGGCCCAGCGAGGCCGCGGTAATACCCTTGCCCAGAGACGAAACCACGCCGCCGGTCACGAACACATGCTTGGTCATATTGAGTTACCTGCGCTTCCCGTAGAAGTTGTCCATACACATCTTACGGGTCTTCATTGTAATACTCGCGACGCGCGCCGCACGCAATTTTTCTTACGCGCAATCGCTTTTCTCCATCTCGAAACAAAACGCCGTCCGGTTGCCCAGGCGGCGGCGTTTCCACTATGAATGCGCGCTGTTATCGATCGGCGAGTTCGTCCTTGATTAAGTCCTGCACGAGCATACCGGCACGGATGCCCTCTAGATACCACTCGCCACGCTCCGTGAGACAAATACCATTTGCGAGCTGGCCGCCGTCGTCGCTGTAGCGCGAGACGACCTCAATGATGTCTTCGGATTCCAGGCGTTCAATTGCCGCGCGGGCGCGATACGGGGACACCCCCACACGCTCGGCAAGCGTCTTGCGCGAAAGGCCATAAAATCCGCCGTTGTCTTCGGACTGCTGTGCGATCTCCATCAGCACCTGCACCTCGACACGCTTCATATCGTTGACACTCGCACGACCCTTGCCAGCCATGGCAGCCTCCTCAAACCGAGCACGGGCATCACTTGCACCGCGCGCGACCGGCACACCCCATGATGGCCGGCAACACCCATCATGCGGCATCCCCGCAAAAGGATGAAACAGTTAGGGTTATTGTATACCGCCCAAATCGCTTATAGGCAGGTAAACGAGCTAATTTTAGGTTAAACGGTAGCTTTGTTGATAAAAGGGGCACACCGAATGTATACCCGATGCGCCCCTTTCGGACCAAGTTATCCAGGCTTAGCGGTGGAAGAAACCACGGCGCTCGAACTTGGGCTCGCAGCACACGTTGATGCCCAGCTTGCGCAACACCGTCTCGTCCGTCGGCGAGATGATCACGCTAAAGAAGGCATCGCAGCCGCGCAGCTGCTCCAGGCCCGAAAGGACGCGGGCCGCCGTCTCGCTCGTTGCCGAGGTGATCGAGAGCGCCATAAGCGTCTCATCGGTGTGCAGGCGCGGGTTCTTGCTACCCAGGAAATGCGTCTTGAGCTTGCTAATAGGCTCGATCGCCTCATCGCTAATAACCTCGAGCTCAAGGTCAACGCCCGAGACATGCTTAAGTGCATTCATGATGAGCGAGCTCGCGGCGCCCAGGCGCGTGGAAGTCTTGCCGGTCACCACGGAGCCGTCGGGCATGACCATGGCGCCTACGGGGCCACCCGTCAGCTGCTCCCTGGTAAGGGCGGCCGAGCGTGCCGGCGAGTAGTTCTTGTCGATACCGGCCTTCTTCATAATGAGCTTGAGACGATCAACCTGCTCATCGCCCACACCGGTGCGGCGCACGGCCTCGACCGCAGCAAAGTAGCGGCGGACGATCTCCATCTTGGAGGCATCACGGCAGGCATCGTCATCGGTGATGGCAAAGCCGACCATATTTACACCCATGTCGGTGGGGCTCTGGTAGGGGCTCTCCCCCAGAATCTTTTCCATCAGGGCATGGACCACCGGGAAAGCCTCGACGTCACGGTTGTAGTTGACCGTGGTCTTGTTGTAGGCCTCCAAGTGGAAGGAGTCGATGATATTGGCATCGTCGAGGTCGGCCGTGGCGGCCTCATAGGCGATGTTGACCGGATGCGTGAGGGGCAGATTCCAGACCGGGAACGTCTCGAACTTGGCGTAGCCGGCGGCGGTGCCGTGCTTGTGCTCGTGATAGAGCTGAGACAGGCAGGTGGCGAGCTTGCCCGAGCCGGGGCCGGGAGCAGTGACCACGACGAGCGGACGGGTGGTCTCGACAAACTCGTTCTTGCCATAGCCGTCGTCGGACACGATCAGGTCGACGTCGTGCGGATAACCCTCGATGGGATAGTGCAGCTTGGCGGGAATGCCGAGCGCGTTCAGGCGATTGCGGAACACATCGGCGGCGGGCTGGCCGGCGTACTGGGTGATGACCACCGCCGCGACAGCGAAACCGTTGCCGCGGAACAAGTCGACCAGGCGCAAAACGTCCTCGTCATAGGTAATGCCCAGGTCACCGCGAGCCTTGTTCTTCTCAATGTGGTTCGCGTTAATAGCGATGATGACCTCGACGTCGTCGGCAATGCTCTTGAGCATGCGAAACTTGCTGTCAGGCTCAAAACCCGGCAGCACGCGACTCGCGTGATAGTCGTCAAACAGTTTGCCGCCAAACTCCAAATACAGCTTGCCGCCAAACTGCGAGATGCGCTCCTTAATATGAGCGGCCTGCAGCTCGATATACTTCGCGTTGTCGAAACCCTGGCGCATGTATGGCTCCCGTCCCGTTTCGTAAATTAAGTTCCTACGCGATTATAACGGAGCCCGCCCTCCCCGATAACCAGACCATCAACAGGCACCAACCAAACACGCCATCGATAAGTTGCGGTGAAATAGCTCCTGTTTAACCCCTCAAGACGGCCAAACGGGAACTATTCCACCGCAACTTCCGCTTTTGGCGCAAATTAACCTGACCCCTTTGCACCAACAGCAGAAACGTCGCGGGCAGAGAATGGACAGCGAACAGGCACCAGAGCGAGCAAGCCGCCCCCTGTGCCAACAATGGCAGCGCCGCAGGTTGAGCATAAGTCAGCGAAAGCCCACCAGAGCGAGCAAGGTGACGTGAAAGAGGAGGGCATAGGCCTTTTGGCCATGCCCGACGATTGAACGTCAGATTGCCGCTCTGGCGGGCTTGCAGCGTCGAGTGGTTCCGGCGTTTGGTAAAACGCCGGAACACAAGAGCGCCCCCTCCCGCGCACGGAACGGGAGGGGGCTAAAGGTAGGAGTCTACCGGTGGGTTGACCCCACCGGACAGACGATGACCAGATGATCCTCTACAGGATCGTCAAGGTTTCCGTGGGGTACCCGTTGGGTACTTAGAGCATCACGCAAGCGACGGTCAGGATGATGGCGCAGACGACGGAGAGAGCGACGATGAGCTTAAGGGCAAACTTGAGCCAGGTCGTCCACTCGATCTTGGCCAGGGCAAGACCGCCCATGATGGCGCCGGAGGTCGGGGTGAACAGGTTCACGACGCCGATGGCGGCGGAGAAGATCATGACCATGACCTCGGGCGAGAAGCCGAGCTTAACAGCCAGCGGTCCCATGATGGGCATGGAGACAGTAGCCATACCGGAGGTCGAGGGGATCAGGAAGGACAGGCCGAAGTAGACCAGGAAGCTCATGGGAGCGAAGATCACGCCGGACAGGCCAGCCAGAGCATTGGCGGCAGCGTCGAGGACGTAGACGTCGAGGCCGGTGCTAGCCATGAGGACGGAGATACCACGGGCGAGAGCGATGACGAGGACAACGGACATCATGTCGGCAGCGCCGGTGATGAAGGTGTTGACGATCTGCTTCTCGGACAGGCCACCGATGATACCGATCAGGACAGCCATGAGGAAGAACCAGGTGGAAGCCTCGTCGAAGTACCACTGGCCAATGGGCAGGCCGGTGATCAGGGCAGACCAGCCCTGAACGATGGCGTTACCGTCGGCGTCATAGACAGCGCCAGCATCGAAGAAGTTGGCGACGCCCTCGTTGAGGTCGGCCAGCGGGATGAAGCCGACGATCATGACGACGAAGGTGAAGGCAAAGGCGATCAGAACACCCTTCTGACGACCGGTGAGCTTGACCTCCTTGTGAACCTCGGAAGCGGCCTTGCCGTGAGCCTCTTCGGCGTCCTTGAGCTCCTGCATCGAAAGGATGGTGGAACCCTTGTCAGCCTTGACCTTCTTGGCATAGCTCATGACGAAGAAGATGGACATGGCGGTGGTAACAATCCACAGGACGGCACCGAGGCCGATGATGATGGACTGGTTGACCTCAATGCCAACGCCAGTCAGAGCGTCGACGGCAGCACCGACGGCAAACGGGTTAACCGTGGAGCCGAGGCAGCCGCAGCCAGCGCCGAGCAGGACGGTAGCAGCGCCGACCATGGGGTCGAAGCCAGCAGCCATCATGGTGGCGGCGAGCAGGGCGTAGAAGGGAACGGTCTCCTCGCACATACCATAGGTGGTACCACCGAGGGAGAAGATGAGCATCAGCACGGGAATGAGCATAATCTCATTGCCCTTAAGCTTCTGCACCAGAACGGCAATGCCGTTGTCCAGGGCGCCGGTCTCGGTCATCATGCCGAGGAAGCCGCCGAGGATCATAACGAAGAGGCAGACGGGCAGAGCGTCAGCGAAGCCCTTGACCGGGGCGGTGCAGAAATCGCTCAGGCGGGCAGCGGTAACCGCGCCACCGGACGTACCGGAGACGATAACGGTAACAACCGCGACAATTGCCAGCAGAGCAAGAAGAATGGTGAACGATGAAGGCATACCGCGCTTTTTCTTAGCGGTCTCAGTCATAGTTCTCATCCCCCCTTCATAAATCATTTACTGATCTCGCCCAAAGCGGCTCTTCCGTGCCGTGCATGTCGCTCGGTGCGAGATTTTTACCAGACAAAAGCGCTCGGGGTGCGCAGCAATGCACCCCGAGCGAGATGCTAGATGCTCTTACTTGAGCGTAGCGTACATGACAGCCTTGATGGTGTGCATGCGGTTCTCGGCCTCGTCGAAGACCTTGGAAGCGGGGCTCTCGAAGACCTCGTCGGTGACCTCCTGCTCGGTGATGCCGAACTGCTCGCACTTCTCGGCGCCAATCGTGGTGTTGGTGTCGTGGAAGCTGGGCAGGCAATGCAGGAAGATGGCACCCGGGTTGGCCATAGCCATGACCTCGGAGGTGACACGATACGGGGTGAGCTGAGCGATGCGCTCGGCCCAGACCTCGTCGGGCTCGCCCATGGAGACCCACACGTCGGTGTAGATGACGTCGGCACCGGTGACGCCGTCCTTGACGTCGGTGGTCAGCTTGATGGTGCAGCCGTTAGCCTCGGCGATGGGCTTGCAGGCCTCGATGACGTCGTCAGCGGGCATGCACTCCTCGGGGCCGCAGGCCACGAAGTTCATGCCGAGCTTGGAGCAGACAACCATGAGGGAGCGAGCGACATTGTTCTTGCAGTCGCCCATGAAGACGAGGGTCTTGCCCTTGATGTCGTAGTTGAAGTTCTCCTGGACGGTCAGGATATCGGCGAGCATCTGGGTGGGGTGCCACTCGGTGGTCAGGCCGTTCCAGACGGGCACGCCGGACTTAGCAGCGAGCTCCTCGACGTCATCCTGGGCAAAGCCACGGAACTCGATGCCGTCATACATGCGGCCGAGAACGCGAGCGGTGTCCTCGATGGACTCCTTCTTGCCCATCTGCGACGAACCCGGATCGAGGTAGGTGACGCCCATGCCCAGGTCCATGCCGCCGACCTCGAAGGCGCAGCGGGTACGAGTGGAGGTCTTCTGGAAGAGCAGGACGATGTTCTTGCCCTCGAGATAACGGTGCGGAACGCCAGCGCGCTTCATGTCCTTGAAGTTCTTGGAGAGCTTGAGCAGGTACTCGATCTCCTCGGTGGTGAGGTCGAGAAGCTTGAGGAAGCTACGGCCGGAGAGGTTAACACCCATGGTTCGTATCCTTTCGAAGAAATGAATTCCTTAATTACTTACATACATAATAGCGCCCGTTTGACGGGCGAAACCGGTGCGGTTGTAGGGAGACCGCACCGGAAACTGAAAGACTTAGAGGTCCTCGCGCCAGAAGGGCATGCTCATGCAGCGCGGGCCGCCGCGGCCGCGGGAGAGCTCCTCGGAGGGCACGACGCACAGCTCGATGCCCGCCCGGTCGAGCACGTCGTTGGTCACGACGTTACGCTCGTAGACGCACACCTTGCCGGGTGCGATGGCCAGCGTATTGGAGCCGTCGTTCCATTGCTCGCGAGACGCTTCTACCGGGTCTCCCCCGCCGCACTCGATGAGCGTGACTTCATCGACGCCCGTGGCCATCTCCAGGATCTCCTTGAGCGAGCCGTCCAGCTCGTCCACGGCGATCTCTCCGGAGTTGTCGCCCTTGCGCAGGCGGTAGGCGTGCAGCTCGTCGTACATGCCCGGGTACACCGTGAACTTGTCGTAGTCGATCTGGGTGAACACCGTGTCCAGGTGCATGAAGGCGCGGGAGGACGGGATGTTGAAGGCCAGAATCGTGTCGATGGTCGAGGTCTCATCGTTGAACACGTTGTGGGCGATGGCGTCGATGGCGTCGGGCTCGGTGCGCTGGGAGATGCCGATGGCCAGCACGTGCTCGTTGATGTTCAGGATGTCGCCGCCCTCGATGTGGAAGGTGTCGTTGCGATCGTAGTAGGTCGGCGTGCCGGCGAAGTCCGGATGGTACTTGAAGATGTAATCGCCGTAGATGGTCTCGCGGTTGCGCGTCACCGAGTACATGCGGTTGATGGACACGCCGTTGCCGATCATCGCGAACGGGTCGCGGGTGAAGTACAGGTTCGGCATCGGGGCGCACACGAGCTTCGTGCGGTCGGACACCATGTCCACGAGCAGGTTGGTGTGCTGCTGCGGCAGCTCCTGCAGGTTGATGCCGGCCATGGTCTTCATGACCATCTCCTTGGTGCCCGCGTAGTTGGAGTTGATGTAGTCGGTGATGATGTCGTGGTACATGTCGGTGCGGATGCCGGCCTCATAGATCCACTGATCGAGGAACTGCTTGCGCAGCTCGGGCTTGGCGTCCAGGACCTCGGCCATGAGGTCCTCCAGATACACGACCTCGACGCCCTCGTCGCGAAGGATCTTCGCGAAGGCGTCGTGCTCCTCCTGGGCCACAGGGAGGAACGGGATGTCGTCGAACAGCAGCTCTTCCAAGGTGTTCGGGGTGAGGTTCAGCAACTCGTCGCCGGGGCGGTGAAGGATGACCTTCTTGAGGTTGCCGATTTCGCTCTTGACGTTTACTCCTTGCATGTGACTCTCCAATCCGGCGGCTTGAAGTCCGCCATCATAGTTGAGAAGCTGCGGGCGAATGCCACCCTCAGCCCATCGCGGTCGGCGCGATGGATGCATCTAATGTCTCAGAATCCGGGCCAGGGGGAAGAGGTAAAGTGGTATTAGATGAGGGTTTAACTTGTCATTACCAACCCTCTGCCAGCCTTACACCCTTAGTAAACGCCCCTTGCTACGTCTCCTTCGCCCCAGGTCAAGCGTGCGACCCGAAGCTTTTGCATCGGATGCCTTCCTTGCGCATCGACGGTGCTTTGCTTTTCGGCCCCCTAACAATTACAGCCGAGGTCGCAATTCGTCGATGAACCTAAAGTATCATCATTTTTGTTCACATGCAATAAAAAAGTTCCAATCGTTTAGGGATTCAATCAAATTTCACGAATGCATAAGATAGCACAGCCTCTCCCTTGGTCGCGCTTGAGCCTGGAAGGCGGCTTATCTGAGGTGTTTTACCAGCTAAAAGTCATGTTTTTCTCATTTGGCCATGTTTAATGCACTCTTATTGGCTCCATAATCTACTTTGTCAATTAGTAGAGCGTGCATCATTCGGCCTCTTCTGCCCTCATCTTTTTTCAGTTCAAACCCTCATTTTTCGTAGTGCAGATGAACAATTTTACTTCAAGGCGTATACTGCACCTGAGAAACCGAGTCGCCCTTGCGAGTCGCTCGGCCACCCCACACGCTCGCCTTCGGAAGGAGACGCACCATGGCAACTCCCCGCCCCGCTGATCGAATCCTCGTTACCTCTGCCTTGTTTACCGGTGCCGAC
>UQMY01000017.1 GCA_900542325.1 uncultured Collinsella sp.
GCGCAACGCGTTGCGCTGAGTCCTGAGTCTGTTGCAATGAAGATGAGAATCAAGGCCTTACAGGCCATGATACGACCTTCAGTCTCCTTGAGATAGTGTAGAATGTCGTCCTGATATACAAAAGCTTTTTGGGAGCTTTAAGGGTGACGCTTTCTGTTGGAGAGTGTCGCCCTTTTTTCATGCATGTAATGCGACGTGTTAGCTGAACGCCATTCCGGCAATGGGATGGTCGAGTAAGGACGGTTTGCACCTTGCGCCTGCTTTCATTGATGTAGCAAGCACTTGATTTAGCATACTTAAAGTCTATAATCAAAGAAAAACTCTGATATACCTTTTCAAAACAATGAAAGGAATGTTGAGTAACATGCTTTGCCAGTTCACCTTTAAGAACTATCGGTCCTATCGCGACGAGGCGGAGCTTTCCATGCAGGCGACGCCGATGAAGGAGTTTGAGCGTTCCCTCATAGAGTGTTCTGACGGGCAGAGTTTCCTTCCGGTGGCTGCGGTGTACGGGCCCAATGCCGGCGGCAAGTCTAATCTGCTCGAGGCTCTTGACTACGTTCGTTCGGCGGTGGCCAGGCCGATCAGATTGCTGTCTGCCAGCACTGATGCGCCAGAGGGTAACCGTCCTTCGATACCCCGTTGCTCTGCGTTTGAGTTCGATGACGTGTCTGCTGCCGAGCCCACCGAGTTCGAGCTCTACTATCGCGCGGGTGAGCACGAGTACCGCTATGCCCTGTTCGTGCATGCGGACGAGATCGTGTCCGAAGGCCTGTGGCGGCGAAAATTGGGAGCGTCACGCACGGCGATGCTGTTCGAGCGTGAGGGCGCAGAGGTTGAGCTCGGTCCCACGCTGCGTAAGCTCGTGACGGCTGCGAGATTCAACCCGAGACTGCCGTACCTGTCGTTTCTCTGCATCAACTTTGACGCGCCGGTGGTCAAGGAGGCTGCCAGCTGGTTTCTTGACGGGGTGTTCCTGAACTATAACAGCTCCTATCTGGAGCAGATGCTCGAACAATTGCTCGACGAGGATGACTCACCCGAGGTCACGCGTTTTTTGCGCGCCGTTGATGTGCGTATTGATGGCTTCAGAGTGGAGAGGGCGCCGGAGTGGCGCGGCCAGCGCGTCTTCGTGAGGCACGAGGTGGGCGCCAAGGCGTACGAGCTGCGTTTATCCGAGGAATCTGCCGGAACCCAGAAGCTCATGGGGTTGGCTGCGTATCTGATGACAGCGCTTGAGCGTGGTGGCACCGTTGTGGTAGACGAGCTCGATGCCAAACTGCACCCGAAGCTTCTTCGCTATGTGATTCTGCTGTTTAAGGATCCTGAGGTCAACAAGAGTGGCGCGCAGCTCATCTTCTCGTCCCAGGATGTGTCAACCATGCGAAACGATGTGTTCCGCCGTGATGAGATATGGTTCGCTGCGCGCGGCGAGGGGGAGGCGAGCCAACTGTGGTCTCTCGCCGACATCCACGAGGCAAACGGTAATCTGGTAAGCAAGAACGCGGCTTTCGACAAGCAATACCTGTCCGGTCGCTACGGCGCCGATCCGTATCTCACCCGCATCGAGGAGTGGGATTAGCATGGTGGCGAAGAAGTCGAAGGGCTGGCGTAGCGGCAAACGAGAGGGCCGCTCGCGCATGGTTCAGATGACGCGTCATCTTGTAGTGAGCGAGGGCAAGGAGACCGAGCCTCGCTACTTTGAGGGTGTGCGCGCGGCGTTGGGTGCGGCGAACGAGCGTAAGATTGCCATTGTCGTTAAGGGGACCGGCAAACACACACTTGACCTACTTGACTTTGCCGTCGAACACTGTCGCTATGCTCCCGAAACATTCGACCATGTGTGGCTCGTGTATGACAAGGATGACTTTCCTGCGTCCGACTTTGACGCGATGGAGCGCAAATGCGACGAGCTCTCCGATGGTTCGAGGACCTTCCATGCGTTGTGGTCGAACCCCTGCTTCGAGCTGTGGCCGCTTCTGCACTTTCGCTACACGACCGCGCATATGTCCGCGTCCGACTGCCAGCATGCCCTCGCACAGGAGATGTCGAGAGACCTGGGCATCGAGTACCGCAAGAACTTGGACGGGTTGTTCGAGGTGGTGGACGGCAAACGAGGCGAGGCATTGCAGCGTGTTGGGCGCCTCGTCACATACCATAGGGGGCTGGGTAACGTTAAGCCATCTGCGCAAAACCCTGCAACCAAGGTGGGCGAAATTTTCGATGTAATCGGGCCGTATCTGGTTGGCTAGTCGAGTCTGTGGATTGGCTTTCCGGTTAGGGCGATTGGCGGATTGTGATGCGCGATTGCAAATCCGGTGCGTAGGAGAAGTGCGGAGAAAAATCGAAACTCGCCGAGCATAGCCCGATTTCAGGCAACAAAACCGCAGGTCGCGGGTGCCCAAAACTAGGGTCTGGTCGACAGGTCTCGGTTTTTCACCCCACTTCCGAATTGGTTGCTCATTTAGCACTCTCGATGTCCCCACATCCTCTAAAAAAGTTCTTAAAACAGCCTTAAAGGCGTTCCAACTCGCGTTGACAGCGTAAAATACGCATGTTTGACTATGACAGAAGTGGATTTTAGGGGAGGAGCACGCCATGGAGGTGCTGGTTGTTGGCAACACCGCATATGTTGACGATGACTTTTGTGCCAAGGCGTTCCCCGGGGACCACGTTAAGGTCGTCGCTGCCGCGGAAGCGCCCCGCGACGAGTCGTCGCCCCATGCCTCGTGGAAAGAGCTCCTCCAGCACTTGGATCAGGCCTACGAGTTCGACCGCGTGGTCTACCTGTCTAATTACCTTACCCCGCATACCGATACCGTGGGCGATATCGAGCTGCTGCGCTCGGTCTTTCGTACGTGCGCGGATCGCCGGGTCCAACTGCTGTATGTAGCGGGGCCCGCGGGTGCCGAGGGTGCCGCCGATGCCGCGGGGCGAACGGGCAAGGGCATTATCGCGCACGCAGCCAACGACCTGTGCCGCTACTACGCTGCTCGCGAGGGCGTTCAGACTAAGATCCTGCGCGTGCCGTTCCTGTATACCGCGTCTGCCGCGCTGGAGGACCCGTTTTTGGTGCCGATGCTCGACGCATGCTCAACCGGATCGGCCGCTCTGCAGGGCGCGCAGGATGCGGCGTTTCCCCTGCTGTGCGCCGAGGAGCTTGCGGTGCTGGTGCGCCGTATCTTCGACAGCTGGGATGGCAACTTTGAGACGCTCGACGTAGCCGATACCTTCCATCATACGGTGGGTGAGGTGGGCGACGCCCTCAAGGCGCTGTTCCCAGGGCTTTCAGTTGCCTATGGCGATTCTGCCGGCTACGCCCTGCCCGCCAGCGACGTCGCTCGCGTGCGCTATGGCTGGTTTCAGCGTTACGACTTGCTGCGCGACCTCTCGACCATTCAGGCTCGCTGGGATGCTGGTCGCGCAAAGAAGGTCAACCCCTTGCGCGCGGCCATCGACCGCATTCAAATGCGCACGCTGCCTGTCAAATGCCTGGAGACGGCAGCCGCCTGGGTGCTCTTTGAAGTGCTGGAGCGCTTGTTCTCCCAATCGACCCAGCTCAACGTGCTCGATTATCGCCTGCTCTACGTGGTGCTCATCGGCACGCTGTATGGCTTGGACTTTGGCCTGGTTGCGGCGCTGCTGGCGTCGGTGGGTTTGGCCGCGAGCTACTTTACTCAGTACGGCTATACCTTCCAGGGCCTTTTCTACGAGCCGTCCAACTGGCTGCCGTTTATTGCGTACTTTGTTGTGGGTGCCGTGTGCGGCTATGTGCAGCTGCGCAACAGCGAAGCCATTAGGGCGGAGCGCGATCAAAACGAGCTCGTGCGCAACCGCAATACGTTTCTTACGCAGCTCTATCACGACGCGATCGAGGATAAGCGCGCGTACAGGCGCCAGATCGTGGGTCGCCACGACAGCTTTGGCAAGATCTTTGCCGTGACGCAGGAGCTCGACGTGTTCAACCCACGCGACATCTATCGCAAGTGCTGCGAGCTTCTGGGCGAGATCCTCGAGAACGATTCGGTGACGATCTACCATGTTTCTGGCGGAGCATTTGCACGCTTGGTGGCAGCAAGTCCCGCGATTGCCGAAGATGCCGCACGCTCGCTTACGCTTGAGCAGCTTGCGCCCCTTTTGGGCGACGGGGGTCGTTCGAACCTGTGGGTGAACCGCGAGCTTACGCCGGGGCTTCCCATGTTTGGATACACAATCGAGCGCGACGGGGCACCCGCCGTGTTGATCTTTGTGCGCTGTGCGGCCCAGAACCAAATGACGCTCTATTACCAAAATCTGTTCCGCATCTTGTGCGGCCTGGTCGAAAGCGCGCTGGGCCGTGCCTTTGACTATGAGGCGGTGGCACAGGATAAACGCTGCGTTGACGGCACTTGCGTGCTCAAGCAGGCTGCCTTTGGCCAAGAGCTCGCGGCCGAGCAGGCGCTGGCAGATGGCAAGATGGGCAGCTTTTTGCTCCTGCGCGTGGTACCGGGCATGGAGCCTGTCGGCGAGCTGGTGGGCGCAATTGGGTCGGCAATCCGCGAGAGCGATGCGGCGGGCCTGGTCGATGGTGACGTGCTTTACCTGCTTATGCGCCAGGCAAAGGCGTGCGACCTGCCCGTTATCCGCGAGCGTCTGAGCGCGAAGCAGATTGCGGTGGAGCCCGTCGACGGCGAGGACATCGTGGAGCTGCTGCAGCACATCTCTTACACCGGTGACGGTGAGGGGGGTGCCGCTTGATCTCGCTTGTCGTTGCTGCCGTCTTGCTGCTGATTCATGCGTTGGTTTGCCTGATGCTGTGGACGCTCATGAAGTTGGGCCTGCTGCCGGTGCGCGGGCACATGCTGGCTGTGATAGTGCTGGTGCCGCTGTGGGGTCCGTTGCTGGTGGTTCTGCTATCGGTCCGCAGCGCGGTGTTTGGCGAGGGGCTGAAGGAGTCTGCGCTGGAGTCGCTGCGCTTCAACGACGACCTGCATCGCAGCATCCTAGTGCACGAACGTGATGCCGATGCAGGCGTAGTGCCGCTCGAGGAGGCGCTCATCGTCAACGACCCGGCAGAACGGCGCCGCCTAATGCTCTCCATGCTCACCGAGGAGCCCGACGCGTACCTGGCGCAGCTGCAGGCGGCTAAGCTTAACGACGACGTTGAGGTGGCTCACTATGCCGCGACGGCGGTGGCGCAGATCTCCAAGGAGTCCGACCTTAAACTGCAGCAGCTGGAGCGTGCCTTTAAGACGGACCCGAGCGCGCAAAACCTCAACGAATACTGCGATTTTCTTGGTGAATACTTGGGCTCGGGCTTGGCTGAGGGGCGCGTGGCTCAGATTCAACGCCAACAGTACGCGCGCTTGCTTGCGCGTCGCTGCGATCGCGAGGACACCCTTGAGCTTCGCATTCGATACGCGACGGCGCTGGCCGATGTCGGACAGATCGACGAGGCGCAGGCCGTGACCGACCAGCTGGTGCTCGACGTGCCCGAGGAGCAGGAGGTTTGGATGCTTTGCCTGCGCCTGGCGGTGATGCGCCGCGACGGTGACGAGGTCCACCGCGTGATCGATGCGATTGACAAACAGCATGTATACTTGAGCGCCGCCAACCGCGAGGAACTGGCGTTTTGGCGCAACGGAGAGGAGGCCCGATGAGCGTGGTGCAGCATATCCGCGACCGTGCGGGCCATTTTCGCTGGATGGGGCTGCTTGTGGTGTGGGCGGTCTTTATTGCCATGGCGGCCGTGCTGCTGGTGGAGCGCGCCGGCGTGCAGTACAGTGCGGGCCAGCATAAGCTGGGGATGCTTGCCGCCAACGATGCGGTGCCGGCTTCCTCCGCAATATTTGGCCAAAAGCCCACGTGCCTGGTCATTACCGATTCCGACCAAGCTGGCGTCGAGGACGTAAAGGAGCAGTTCGACCAGATTCTGCTCGACATGAAGATCGCGCACCGCGACGTGGACCTTGCGCTGGACGGCGCGGATGCCATTCCCTCGCTGACCTCCTACGATCGCGTGGTTTTGCTCATGCCGTCGCTCGATGGGCTCGGTACGCACCTGAGCGACATTATGAGTTGGGTGAGTGCCGGCGGTTCGCTTATGCTCGCCATGCCTCCGGATAACTCGGGCTATCTGCAAGTGATTGCTCCCAAGCTTGGCATTGAATCTGCCGGATATGACTATGTAAAAGCCGAAAGCATTGTGCCGAGCGAGGACTTTATGCTGGGCGGGGGAGAGCGCTACGAGCTCTCGGACCCCTTTGATTCGTCGCTTTCGGTTTCGCTGCGCGAGACGGCTCGTGTGTGGGCTAAGACCGGCGATGCGGGCGCCCCGCTCATTTGGTCGAATGACTGCGGTAGCGGTCGCACCGTGGTGTGCAATATCGGTATCTATGACAAGGTCATGCGCGGTTTTTACGCCGCGGCGATCAGCCTTCTGGGCGATGCCACGGCCTATCCGGTCATCAACAGCGCCGTCTTCTATCTGGACGACTTTCCCAGCCCCGTGCCCTCGGGCGACGGCACCTACATCAAGCGCGACTACGGGCTTTCTATCGCCGACTTTTATGCCAAGGTCTGGTGGCCCGATCTGCAAAAGCTCGCGCAAAAATATGGCGTTCGCTTTACCGGCGTGATGATCGAAAACTACGAGGACGCGGTCAACCAGACCGAGCCCGCGCGCCAGGCCGATACCACGCAGTTCCGCTACTTTGGCGGCATGCTGCTGCAGATGGGCGGAGAGCTGGGTTTCCACGGCTACAACCATCAGCCGCTGGCGCTCTGGGATACCGACTATGGCACACTGTACGACTACAAGACGTGGAAGAACAAGGAGACGCTCGTCGCATCGCTCAACGAGCTTATAGCCTTCCAGGACGAGGTACTGCCCAACGCGCACGGCTCGGTCTATGTGCCACCGTCGAATATCCTTTCGGCCCGTGCGCGCAAGCTTATTGGCACCGACGTTCCGCGCATTAAGACCATCGCCAGTACGTATTTTGAGGATGGCACCGACTTGCCCTATGTGCAGGAGTTTGGCGTGGCGAGCGATGGCATTGTGGAGCAGCCACGTATTGTCTCGGGCGGCATGGTCAACGATTCCTATATGCGTCTGGCAGCCGTGTCCGAGCTCAACATGCACTACGTGAGTACGCACTTTATGCATCCGGACGACCTACTGGATCCCGGTCGCGGAGCCAAGGAGGGCTGGGAGGTCTACAAGGGCGGTCTGACCAACTACCTGGAGTGGCTTACCAAGTCTGCGCCCGACCTGCGGCGCCAGACCGGTTCGGAATGCTCGGGCGCCATCCAGCGCTTTTCGTCCGTGACGGTGAGCGTGGATACAAGTGCGGATGCCTGGACGCTCAGCCTGGGCAATTTCCACGACGAGGCTTGGCTCATGTTCCGCGCCAACAACGGCGAGCCGGGTGCAGTCACGGGTGGCGAGATTACGCATCTGACGGGCGATCTGTACCTGGTTAAAGCCACGGACAAGACGGTGACCATTGCACGCAAGGAGGGTGGCGACAGATGAGAATCTGCTTGGTACTCGAGGGTTGCTACCCCTATGTGCACGGCGGCGTATCTACCTGGATGCATGGCTACATACAGGCCATGCCCGAGCACGAGTTTGTGCTGTGAGTGATTGGCGCGCATGCTGCCGACCGCGGCAAGTTTGTCTACGAGCTGCCCGGCAACGTGGTCGAGGTGCACGAGGTATTTCTGGATGACGCCCTGCGGCTTTCGGGCGAGCAAGAAGAGGCCGACTTTAACGACCGCGAGCGCGAGGCGCTGCGCCGCCTGGTGTCGCTTTCTAATCCGGACTGGGACGTGCTATTTGATATCTTCCAGCGCCGTCGCGTGCATCCGCTATCGTTTTTGCAGAGCCGCACGTTTATGGATATCTTTCGCGACGTGTGCCTGGCCGAGTACCCATACACGCCCTTTGCCGATGCATTCCACACCATGCGCTCCATGCTGCTGCCCGTGCTCTACCTTCTGGGCAGCGAGGTGCCGGTGGCCGATGTGTACCACGCCATCTCGACCGGCTACGGCGGCCTGCTCGCCTGTCTGGGCTCAAGCGTTCACCAGGCTCCGGTGCTGCTGACCGAGCACGGCATTTATACCCGCGAGCGCGAGGAAGAGATCATTCGTGCCGACTGGGTCGTGCCGTCGTTTAAGGACCGCTGGATCCGCTTTTTCTACCTGCTTTCGGAGGAGATCTACCGTCGCGCCTTCCGCGTGACCAGTTTGTTCCATAACGCCCGTAAGACGCAGATCGACATGGGCTGCGATGCGGACAAGTGCCTGGTCATCCCCAACGGCATCCAGTTCGATCGCTTTAAGGACATTCCCTTAAAGCCCGATGACGGCTGGGTGGATATTGGCGCGGTGGTGCGCCTGGCGCCCATCAAGGACGTCAAGACCATGATCTATGCCTTCTTTGAACTGCACGAGCGCCTGCCTAAGGTGCGCCTGCACATTATGGGCGGCGTGGACGACGAGGAGTACGGTGCCGAGTGTCACGCGCTGGTCGATACCCTGGGCGTGCGCGATCTGATCTTTACCGGGCGCGTCAACGTGGTCGAGTACATGGAAAAGCTCGACTTTACCATTTTGACGAGCATCTCCGAGGGCCAGCCGCTCAGCGTGCTGGAGTCGCTTGCAGCGCGCCGTCCCTGCGTGACGACCGAGGTGGGCTGCTGCCGCGAGCTGCTCGAAGGCGCCCCGGGCGACGACTTTGGCGTGGCGGGTTTTGTGACGCCGCCCATGTATCGCAAGGGCTTGGCCGATTCCATGGAGCGCATGTGCACAAGCCGCGCCCGTCGCATTGAGATGGGGGAGCGTGGCCAGCGTCGCGTTGCCACGTACTTTTTGCACGAGCAGATGCTCGCCAACTATCGCGCGCTGTACGACGTGACGGCGCGTGCGTTTGACCTGCCCAGAGAGGGGGAGTAGCCGGTGGCTGGAATCGGTTTTGAGCTCAAACGCCTATTTAGGCGCAAGGGTCTGTTTGCCACGATGCGCGCCTATGGCTACGCTGGCATTGTGTGCACGGGCCCCATGCTGCTGGGCGTGCTACTCCAGGTGGGTATCTTGGTGCTGTGCGGTCTGTGGGGCGTGGGGCGCGCCAACCAGGATCTGCTGGTGTGCATGGTGACCTATACACTGCTGGCCTCGCTTACGCTCACAAGCTTTTTCTCCATGCCGGTCACGCGCTTTTTGGCCGACATGCTCTTTGCCGAGCGCGAGGATGAGATCCTGCCTTCGTTTTGGGGATCTAATGCCATCATGCTCGTTGCGGGCACGGTGCTCTACGGCGTCTTTTTGCTGTTCTCGGGGGCCACGCTGCTGCAGGGGCTGCTGTGCCTGTGGCTCTTCAACATCATGATCGTCAACTGGAACGGCATGAGCTATCTCACGGCCATCAAAGATTATCGTGGCATTCTGTGCAGCTTTGCGGCCGCCATTGGCGTGGCGTGCCTGTGCGCCCTGGCAGCGCTGACGTTGGGACTGCCGCCGGTCGAGGGCCTGTTGGCGTCAATCGCCCTAGGCTACGGCGTCATGCTTGCCTGGGATGTGGTACTGCTGTACCGGTATTTTCCACAGAGTGATCGGAGTCCCTGGCGTTTTTTGCGCTGGCTCGACCAATTTATGCCGCTTGCGCTTACGGGGCTGTTTACCAACTTGGGGCTTTTCGTACACCTGGTTATTATCTGGGCGGGCCCTATTGGCGTGCAGATCAAAGGCCTGTTTTACGGGGCTCCTTACCATGACGTTCCGGCACTCATTGCGTTTTTGACCACACTCGTCACGACCGTCAACTTTGTGGTGTCGGTCGAGGTCAATTTCTATCCGCGCTACCGTGACTACTACAGCCTGTTCAACGACGGCGGCGTGGTGGGCGATATTGTGGTGGCCGAGGAGGAGATGCTCTCCACGCTCAACAGCGAACTGCGCTTTTGCGCGCTCAAGCAGCTGTTTGTGACCGCGGCGGTCATCTCGCTCGAGACTACAGTGCTCTCGGCCCTGCCGCTGGGCTTTAACAATCTTATGCACGGGTATTTTCGCACGTTATGCGTAGGCTACGGCCTGTATGCCGTGGGCAACACGATCCTGCTTATCTTGCTGTACTTTACCGACTACAAGGGAGCCGTTCTGGCCTCGGGCCTGTTTGCCGGTGTGGCAGGGCTGGCGACCGCCGTGTCGTTGCTTTTGCCGCAGCAGTTTTACGGCTTTGGCTTTTTGTTGGGTGCGGTGGTGTTTTTTATCGTGGCGCTGCTGCGGCTCGATACCTATTCCGCCAACTTACCGTATCGTATCCTGAGTCAGCAGCCCATTGTGGCGACCGACAAAACGGGTCGTTTTACACAGCTGGGCCGCTTGCTCGACCGTGCCGAGCAGCGCTATGAGGAAGGCCGCCGCAAGGGCGTGCCGCACGGCGCGTTTCAGCGCGCAGTAGTTCGCGTGTATCGCAACCATTGGGGAGGTTCTGATGATCGATAAGTTGATGTCTCGCCGCTGTCTGATCGAGGCAGCTGCCGGCGCGCTGCTGCTTTCGGGCTGCTCATCTCAGGACGAATCCTCGACCAAAAAAGTCAAAAAGCAGGGCAAGATTAAAAAGGCCGAGGCCTCCGACCAGTCCAAGCATCTGCGCGATAAGGACGAGCTGTACGAGGTCTATGATGACTCGGGCATTGTGACCATGTATCTGACGGTCTCTCGCGGCAACAGCTCCGAGAACACGGACCATAGCTGGGCCGAGATCAACACGTACTCGGTGTATGACTATGCCGACATGGGCGTGACGCGCTATCAGGTTATGGGCCTGCTGCAGGCGGGCGACGAAGACGGCCCGGTGGCCGGCGAGGTTGGCTATGGCGAGGAAGCGCCCAATGCCACCGTGCAGGTGCGCGGCCAGACATCGAGCTCCTACACGCAAAAGAATTACAAGGTGGAGCTCAAAAAGGGCAAGGGCACCTGGCGCCAACAGCGCGCGATTGCGCTCAACAAGCACATGGGTGAGGGTATGCGTTTTCGCAACAAGATGGCCTACGACCTTATCCGCGGGATTCCCCAGATGATGGGCCTGCGTACGCAGTTTGTGCATCTGTGGGTGTGCGACCAGACCGAAAAGTCCAACGATACCTTTGAGGACTACGGCCTGTTTACGCAGGTGGAGCAGCTCAACAAGACGGCGCTTAAGGCACATGGCCTGGATAAGAGCGGGTACCTGTACAAGGTGAACAGCTTTGATTTCCATCGCTACGAGGACACCATTAAGCTTGCCGACGATCCCGACTACAACCAGGCAAACTTCGAGGGCATGCTCGAGATTAAGGGCGATTCGGACCACACCAAGCTCATCGAGATGCTCGATGAGCTCAACGACGAATCGCAAAAGATCGATAACGTGCTCGACACCTACTTTGATACCGAGAATCTGGTCTATTGGCTGGCGTTTCAGATCCTGACGGGCAACTGCGATACGCAGAACCGTAACTGCTATCTGTACAGCCCGCTTAACTCCAAGGTCTGGTATATCCTGGATTGGGATAACGACGGCATGCTGCGTAAGCTGGAGCTTACTCTTACCGGGTTCTCGGACTATGCGAGCTGGGAGCGCGGCGTAAGCAACTACTGGGGCAACGTGCTATTCAATCGTGCGCTGCGCAGTAAGGCGTTTCGCAGTGAGCTCGACCGCGCCGTAAAGGACCTGCGCTCGTATATGACCGAGGCGCGCCTGGCCAAGATGATCAAACATTATCGCGAGGTTACCGAATCGCTGGTCTTTGCTTCGCCCGATACCGACAATCTGCCTGTCACCAAGGACCAATACGAGCAGATCGCCGCGGCGATTCCCTCCGAGATCGAGGAGAACTATAAGAGCTACTGCGAGAGCTATAAAAAGCCCATGCCGTTCTACATTGGCGTGCCGCAGATCGATAACGGTAAGCTGCGTATGAACTGGGATGCGTCCTACGACTTTAAAGCGCGTGACATTCGCTATACCGTGGAGCTGGCGCGCGACTATGCCATAAGCGACGTGCTTTTTAAGGCCGAGGACGTGCTACTTCCCGAGGTGACCTGTGATGCGCCCGATGCCGGCCAGTATTTTGTGCGCGTGCGCGCCACCAACTCCGACGGCTATACGCAAGATGCGTTTGACTACTATGTGACCGACGACGGCAAGCACTACGGCATGAAGTGTTTTTACGTGCAGGACGGCGGTAAGGTCGTGGAGGATACGTATGAGGAGGGCTAGCGCGCTGCTTGAGCGCTTGGCAGCTCCGCCTGTGCGTGCCACGCAGGAGCGTTACCGCCACGAGCTCAAATATCTCATTAACGAGGGCGAGCACGCCGCGCTTGCCTGTCGCATGGCGCCTGTGTTTAAGCTGGACAAGCATGCGCAGGCGGGCGGTTATACCATTCGCAGCCTGTACTTTGACGACTACTGCAACTCGGCCTACGAGGAAAAAGACGCCGGTATTCTCATGCGCAAAAAGTATCGCGTGCGCATCTATAACGGCAGCGACAAGGTGATTAAGCTCGAGCGCAAAAAGAAGTACGGCAGCTGGATCTACAAGGAGGACGCACCGCTCACGCGTGACGAGTTCGAGCAGATTCTGGCTGGCGACTACGACTTTTTGCTGAGGAGCCCCTATCCGCTCTGTCGCGAGTTCTACATCGAGTGCATCTGTAATATGATGCGCCCGCGGACCATCGTGGACTACGAGCGCGAGCCGTGGGTGATGGACGAGGGCACCGTGCGCATTACCTTTGATAGCAACGTGCGTGCGGCGGTGGGGAGCTTTGACATCTTTGACGCGACGTTGCCCGCGTTGCCCGTGCTGGAGCCCGGCAAGCTGGTGATGGAGGTCAAGTTTACCGAGTTTTGCCCGCAGCTGGTGCGCGATATGGTGCCGCCGGGTGCGGCCGAACTCACGGCGGTCTCTAAGTACTGCCTGTGTTATGACAAGACCGCCTACCTGCGCGGTTTTAACTACTGGGAATCGGATTTTGGGAACCGAGGGGATATTTAGACCATGAGCACCAGGGACTTTTTTAAGAACTCCGTCTTGGAGGCGTTTGGCCAGGTCGACCCTGCCAAGATCGGCCTTTCGCTGCTCGTGGCGCTCGCCATGGGCATCCTGATCTACTACGTGTACAAGCGCTTTTTTACTGGCGTGGTCTATTCGCGCAGTTTTGCCGTGACGCTCGTGGGCATGTGCGTGCTCACCTGCATGGTCACGCTCGCGATCTCGACAAACGTGGTCATCTCGCTTGGTATGGTCGGTGCTCTGTCTATCGTCCGCTACCGTACGGCGGTCAAGGACCCGCTCGACCTGCTGTATCTGTTTTGGTCCATTACCACGGGCATTACGGCGGGAGCCGGTATGTATGCGCTCGTGGGGCTCACGGCGGTGGTGATCGTGGTGATGATTGCCGGCTTTGCGAGCCATCAGGACAAGGCGCGCGTGTACATGATGGTCATTCACTACACGGGGCAGACCACCGGCGATGATATCGTGCGTGCATTTGGGCGCACCAAGTTCACCGTCAAATCCAAGACGATGCGCGGTGACAAGGTCGAAATGGCCGTCGAGGTGTTCTCGGACGGTGTGGATATGCCCTATGCCGACGCCATCCGCGCACTCGATGGCGTGGAAGATCTAACGCTCATCCAATACAACGGCGAATATCACGGGTGATTTTGTTCCGGCGTTCTAACGAACGCCGGACCGCTCGACGCTGCTTGCGCTGACGTTTTCTCGACCTGGGTGAGCTGGTCTTGGTTTGGTTTTATGTAAGGGATGGTGCCGCGTGGACGTGCAACAGCTAGAAGAGTCCTGGGCTGCAAGGGCCGGCGCGCGTGAGGCGTGTCTTGTTGCGGCCTCGCATGTGCCGGCGGCGCTGTCGATGCTGGGGATTGTGCAGCCCGGCGATCGCTTGGTGGCCTTTGCGGATGACTTTGCCGATGCGTTTGCGCGCGGCTTTGATGCCTGCGACGTTGTGCTCGTGGGGGAGCCGTCGGTTGCGGCGTTTACCGCCGCGTCTGAGGGCTTTGATGCTTCGTTTGATGCTGGCGGGTCGCATCTGTGGTGGTTCGTCAATTCCATCGGCGGGTTTGGCCTACGTGTGCCCGATCTGCGTGCGCTGGGTCGGGCGGCGCGTGAGGCCCGTGCGTTGCTCGTGGTGGATAACACCGTGGCAAGCGTCTTTGGGTGCGATCCGCTGCGTTTGGGTGCCGTCCTGTCGCTCGAGGCACTCGACCGTGTGTGTACCGGCGTTGCGCCGCGCAAGCTCGTCGCCGCTTCGGTGGCGCGCTCGCAGCTTAAGCGCCATCGCGTGGATGCCGCCGCCGAGTGTGCGCATGCGCTTCTTGCGGATTGCGGCGCGTCTGCACTCGACCTTTCTGCTAATGAGGCTTGCATGCTGGAGCGGGGGCTGTCTTCGCTCGACGCTCGCATGCAGGCCCACTTCGATCGCGCCCGTGCGCTGGCCGAGTATCTGGCCGCCAACGAGATGGTACGCAACGTGCGCTATCCCGGGCTGACCTCGCATCCCGACCATGCGGTTGCAACGGGAATCCTCGAGCACGGCTTTGGCCCGGCAGTTGAGTTTGACCTTATCGAGCGAAGTGCGGGTGAGCTGTTCGACACATTGCCGGGGGAGTTCCGCACGTCGCCCGCCGGCGGCTCAACAACGCGCCTTTCGGCCCCGCGTGGTAAGCAGGGGGGCGCCATCCGCCTCTTCGCCGGCACCGACGACCCTCTGCAGGTGGCTGCCACTCTCGATAACGCCCTTCGCAAGTAGCTAATCGGGGTCTGTGTCACGAAAACGGCCTATTTACTACGTTTAAGCAATAGGGGTCGACCGCACCCGCCTATTTTGAAAATTACCAAGCTGTTTACCAGCGGTTTTATTTTCATAATGTCCGGTATGGTCGTGGGTATTCAACTAAACGTAGTAGATGGGCCCGTTTTGTGGCGCGAGCCTCGACCCGAGGGCGCTGTGGGCTAAAAACGGCCTAAAAGGACTACTCTGCATTGATGCTGGCGATGAGGTCGTTGGCCTTTGCGGCAATTACTTGGTTGATGTCGGCCTGCAGCTCCTCGTAGACCGCTATGGCTCGCTCGCCGGCGGGGGTGAGCGATGATCCGCGGGCGCCGTCGCGCTCGATGAGCTTGCAGCCCAGCTGTCCTTCCGCCTCGTTCACAATGCGCCAGGCTTTGGAATACGCCATGCCCATGCTCTTGGCGGCGCGGTTGAGCGAGTGCTCGCGGGCGATGCCCTGCAGCAGCAAGACACAGCCATGGCCGAACACGCCCGGCAGGTCTTTGTCGCACGCTTGAATGACCAGCTTTGCCGTCGTCTTGTACTCCATGTGCTCCACGTCTCCCCGCTAAAGTGTTTGCTGGGTAAACGCAAAGCCTGCGTCAAACCCTCGTGTGCTCTTCTTAAATCATGCATTGTAGCAGTCAAAGTGCGTTAAGATACTTCCCCAGTATTGGGCGCCCAAGGTTGGGCTGGGTCCTACGAGGCCTGCAGCCGACCGGTCGCATGGAAAAAGGAGAAACATGGCTACGTTCTTTCCCGGTGAGTCCCACACGTTTTCGGAGTATCTGCTGGTCCCTGGCTACTCGTCCTCGCAGTGCATCCCCAACAACGTCTCTCTTAAGACGCCGCTAACCCGCTTTAAGCGCGGTGAGAAGCCGGCAATCACCCTGAACATCCCCATGGTTTCCGCCATCATGCAGTCCGTCTCGGGCGTCGACATGGGTGTCGCGCTCGCTACCGAGGGTGGCCTGTCCTTCATTTACGGTTCCCAGACCCCTGAGTCCGAGGCCGCTATGGTCAAGGCCGTCAAGGATCACAAGGCCGGCTTTGTTCAGTCCGATTCCACGCTGACCCCCGACATGACCATGGAGCAGGTCATCGAGCTCAAGGAGAAGACCGGCCACTCTACCATGCCGGTCACCGACGACGGCACTCCCAAGGGCAAGCTCCTGGGTATCGTCACCAGCCGTGACTATCGCCCCAGCCGCGATGACCACCAGAAGAAGGTCTCCGAGTTCATGACCCCGCGTGAGCAGCTCATCGTGGGCGACAAGAACATCAGCCTCAAGGTTGCCAACGATGTCATCTGGGACAACAAGCTCAACGCCCTGCCCATCGTCGACGACAACGATCACCTCATGGGCATCGTCTTCCGCAAGGACTACGACAGCCACAAGACCAACCCCAACGAGCTGCTCGATAACGACAAGCGCTACATGGTCGGTGCCGGTATCAACACCCGCGACTATGCCGAGCGCGTGCCGCTGCTCATCGAGGCCGGTGCCGATGTCCTGTGCATCGACTCTTCCGAGGGCTTCAGCGAGTGGCAGAAGCGCACCATCGAGTGGATCCGCGCCAACTACGGCGAGGACGTCAAGGTCGGTGCCGGTAACGTCGTCGACGCCGAGGGCTTCCGCTTTCTGGCCGACTGCGGTGCCGACTTCATCAAGGTCGGTATCGGCGGCGGTTCCATCTGCATTACCCGCGAGACCAAGGGTATCGGTCGCGGCCAGGCCACCGCGCTGATCGACGTCTGCCGCGCTCGCGACGAGTACTACGAGGAGACCGGCGTCTACGTGCCCGTGTGCTCCGACGGCGGTATCGTCTACGACTACCACATGACGCTCGCCCTTGCCATGGGCGCCGACTTTATGATGCTGGGTCGCTACTTCGCCCGCTTTGACGAGAGCCCGACCGAGCGAGTCAACGTCAACGGCCAGTACATGAAGGAGTACTGGGGCGAGGGTTCTGCGCGTGCCCGCAACTGGCAGCGCTACGACCTGGGCGGCGCCGCGAAGCTCAGCTTCGTCGAGGGCGTCGACTCCTACGTTCCCTACGCCGGCTCCCTCAAGGACGGCGTGGGCGGCACGCTCTACAAGGTCAAGTCCACGATGTGCAATTGCGGTGCCCTCTCGATCCCCGAGCTCCAGGAAAAGGCACGCCTGACCCTTGTCAGCTCCACCTCCATCGTCGAAGGCGGCGCCCACGACGTAGTCGTGAAAGACTCCCAGCAGTCTGTGTCTTATCGATAGGATAAGAGCTGCACATAAAGGTTGAGTTTCAACCACGTTATTTAGATAAAGCGAGATGCCTGCAAGTCGCAGGCATCTCGCTTGTTGTATTTGCTATCATCAGTCAAGTTAACCTTAGGGTCGGGCGGCTTAGCTTTGTTCGCTACAAGTTCCGCACGCAAAGAAGAGCACTTAATGTGCTCTTCGTCTTGCGCAGGACTGTCCGCAGTAGCGAATGAAGCTAAGCCGACCGACCCCATTAAAGATTAAAGGAGCTGATATGTGCGATTGCACAGATCATAAGGATGAGATCCCTGCCTACGACGCGCAGGCCATTGAGTCCAAGTGGATGAAGGCCTGGGAGGACTCCAACCTCTTTGCCGTCGACACCGACGCCAGCAAGCCCAAGAAGTACGTGCTCGAGATGTTCCCGTATCCGTCGGGCGACCTGCACATGGGCCACGCGCGCAACTATACCATCGGCGATGCCATGGCCCGTCAGGCCCGCATGCGCGGCTACGATGTGCTGCACCCCATCGGCTTTGACGCCTTTGGCCTGCCTGCCGAGAACGCCGCCATCAAGCACAACACGCAGGCTGCCGCCTGGACGTATAAGAACATGGACCAGGCTCTCGCCACGATGAAGCGCATGGGCTTCTCCTACGATCTGGATCGCATGGTCAAGACCTGCAGCCCCGATTATTACCGTTGGGGTCAGTGGATCTTTGAGAAGTTGTGGGAAAAGGGCCTGGTCTACCGCAAGAAGAACCCGGTCAACTGGTGCCCCACCTGCAAGACCGTTCTGGCCAACGAGCAGGTCACCGAGGGCAAGTGCTGGCGCTGCGGCACCGAGCCCGAGAAGCGCGACCTGGAGCAGTGGTACTTCAAGATTACCGAGTACTCTCAGGAGCTGCTCGATGATCTGGAGAAGCTCCCCGGCTGGCCCGAGCGCGTCAAGCAGATGCAGGCCAACTGGATCGGCCGCTCCGAGGGCGCCGAGGTCGACTTTACCCTGTGCGATGCCGATGGCGAGCCCATCGAGGGCGACGAGGGCAAGATCACCGTTTTCACCACGCGCGCCGACACGCTCTTTGGCGTTTCCTTCTTTGTCCTGGCTCCTGAGTACGCCCGTCTGCACGAGCTCGTCGAGGGCACTCAGTACGAGGAAGCCGTCACCAAGATTGTCGAGGACTCCAAGCATATCTCTGCCGTCGAGCGTGCCCAGGGCACCCTCGAGAAGCACGGCGCCTTTACGGGCCGCTACGTGGTGAACCCCGTCAACGGCGAGAAGATCCCCGTGTGGGTTGCCGACTACGTCGTAGCCGATTACGGCACCGGTGCCGTCATGGCCGTTCCCTGCGGCGACCAGCGCGACTTTGAGTTCGCCCGCAAGTACGACCTGCCGATCGTGCCGATCATCCTGGACGATGAGGATCGCGCTGCCGTCGAGGCCAGCGGCGAGACCATCGATACCTTCCACGCCGAGACTGTCGACTGGGATTGCGCCCACGCTGCCGAGGGCACGCTCGTCCAGTCCGGCAAGTACACTGGCATGCGCGGTGGTAAGCACTCCGAGGGCGAGGCTGCCATCGTGGCCGACCTCGAGGCCATGGGCTGCGGTCGTCGCAAGGTCGAGTTCCGCCTGCGCGACTGGCTCATCAGCCGCCAACGCTATTGGGGCAATCCCATCCCGGCCATCCACTGCGAGCACTGCGGCATCGTGCCCGTGCCCGAGGATCAACTGCCGGTGACGCTGCCCGAGAACCTGGACCTGGGCGCCGGCGAAACCCTCGCCGAGTGCAAGGAGTTCTACGAGACCACCTGCCCGGTCTGCGGCCGCCCGGCCAAGCGTGAGACCGATACCATGGACACCTTCACCTGCTCCAGCTGGTATTACCTGCGCTATACCGATCCGCACAACACCGAGCTGCCCTTCTCCCGCGAGGCTGCCGATCGTTGGATGCCCGTCGATAACTACATCGGCGGTATCGAGCACGCCATTTTGCACCTGCTCTACAGCCGTTTCTTTACCAAGGCACTGCGCGACCTGGGTCTGCTGAGTGTGGACGAGCCCTTCACTAACCTGCTGTGCCAGGGCATGGTCAAGGACGAGAACGGCGAGACCATGTCCAAGTCCAAGGGCAACGTCGTGCCCCCGAGCTCGGTCATCGAGCCCTATGGCGCCGACACCATGCGTCTGGCGATTCTGTTTATCGCCCCGCCCGAGAAGGACTTCGACTGGGATCCTAAGGCCGTCGAGGGTGCGAACCGCTTTATCAAGCGCGCCTGGCGTATCGTGTGGCAGCTCGTCCAGTCCGGCGACGCCAGCGTGGCCTTCGACAAGTCCGTGCTCGACGAGGTCGCGCTCAAGCTCTATCGCGAGCGTCACCGCACCATTGCCAAGTGCACCGAGGACTATGACCGCGGCCAGTTCAACACCGCGATCTCGGCCGTCATGGAGCTCGTCAATGCGGCGAGCGCCTACCTCAACGCCACCGAGGGTGCCACCCGCGACAAGGCGCTGTGCTACGGCGTTGCCAAGGATATCGTGAGCGTCCTTGCCCCCATCTGCCCGTTCTGGGCCGATGAACTGTGGCATGAGGCACTCGGCTGCGAGGGCAACGCCTACACCGCCGCCTGGCCCGAGTTCGACTTGGCCGAGTCCATCGAGGACACGGTGCAGATCGTCGTACAGGTGCTCGGCAAGGTCCGCGGCCGCATCGACGTCGCCCGCGACGCCTCCAACGAGGAGATGCAGGCTGCCGCTGAGGAAGCCGTCGCCAAGTGGCTCGAGGGCAAGACGGTCGTCAAGGCCATCTGCGTGCCCGGCAAGCTGGTCAACCTGGTGGTCAAATAAGCTCTGCGCGTAAAGCTGACATGCAATAAACGAGGGACGGTCCGGTTGGGTCGTCCCTCGTTTTGTGTTGTCTGCCCTGCTTAGTCAGTGCGTCGCACCGTCTTCTACGGGATGTGTACCAGGTCCCTAAAGTAAACGTTGCCCGTTGCCTCTTCGAACATCCAGATGTTGAGGTAGATGTCGTTGAGGTCGTTGTTCACATCAAAGTCCGGGTCGTCGAAGGTGCCTACAAAGGTGAGCATGGCGCGCGTTTCCTCGCCCGCTGCGACCTGCTGGCGCATGCGCACATCGCGGACCACGCCGTTGACGTGGGCATAGGAGTCCACATCTCCAAACATCATGTCGACATCGGTGTTGTTTGTCACCGCAAAGACCAACGCGGCGTCGCTGTAGCCATCCGTGTCCTTGCCCACGCAGATAACATGGACGTTCTCGTCTGCCTCAAGGTCGATGGGGAACTGTTCTTGGGGGTCGGGACTCAGGCTCTGGGGATCGACGATGTCTTCGTTTATTTTGTCGAAGCTTTCCGATGGCGTCTTTTTCTCGATGGCTTTGGTGCTGCCAGGGTTCGGTTCGTATGTTCCGGTTTTGCCATTCGTGTTGCCGCAGCCTAAGAGGGCCAACGAGCACGTTGCGATGGCGAGCGCAGTCATGCAGAGGGTGCCTAGGCATTTCATAGGTGCCTCCTTGCCGTAGAGGATTTGGAAAGGTTCGTCGTTGCGCGACTTGCTGGCCGGCTTGTTGCGGAATGTCCCTTAGCGTAAGTCTGATCGATAAGGGCTCGGGGAGGAATGCCCTTGGGGTCCGAACAGACCTGTGGATTGGGACGCATGGCCCGTTTTGGGACTGTTGAGGGTGCGCCGCATGGGGTTCCTCGACCAATTGTCCTATTCTTGTGGAGAAGCTGTGCGCACGCTGACCTGCAGATTCGTACTGTGCTTGCACGTTTTCGCAGGTATTGGTATAGTTTGCTTGCAAATGAAGTTGCAATTGAAAGAAGTGGGGTTTCGGCCCCGCTTCTTTTTTGTATGGATGGAGGTGCCGCAATGGTCAAAACTAAGACCGAGCAGGCGATCATCGACGCGCTCGAGGCCGTTGCTCCCCAGCACGATGTCGACATCGTTGACGTCGAGCTCGTGGGTGCCACCAAGGCCCCCTGCGTGCGTGTGCGTATCGAGGGTGCCGAGGGCCAGAGCCTGTCGCTCAATGACGTCACGGCCAACACCAAGTGGGTCGGCGATGTGATTGAGGAGCTCGATCCCATCTCTTCGAGCTATACGCTCGAGGTGTCGAGCCCGGGTATGGCGCGCCCGCTGCGCCGCCCGTGCGACTTTGCCCGCTTTGTGGGCGAGAACTGTGAGCTCACCTCCACCGCCACCGAGGGCCGTCGCAAGTACGCCGGCAAGATTGCCGCTGCGACCGAGACCGACGTGACCCTCGAGCTCGAGAACGGCGAGTCCGTCACCCTCGATTTCTCTGATGTTAAAAAGTGCAAGTTGAAGCCCACCTACGACTTCAAGCCCGCGAAGGAAGGAAAGTAAGATGGCAGCATCCGACATGATGTCCGCCCTGATGGAGCTTTGCCAGGAGAAGCACATCGACCAGCTCTACCTGATCGACCGCCTGGAGCAGTCGCTCGCCAAGAGCTATGCCGAGATCCTGCATCTTGAGTGGGGCGCCAAGGTGACCATCGACCGCACCACCGGCAAGATCTACGTCTACCGCCTGGAGCCGATCGACGATTCCATGGACGAGGAGGGCAACTTCACCGAGTTCGAGGAGATCGACGTCACCCCTAAGAACACGAGCCGCATCGCTGCCCAGCACGCCAAGGCCGAGATCAACGCCATCGTGCGCAACTCCGCCCGCGAGCAGATCTACGAGGAGTTCTCCGGCCGCATCGGTGACCTCATCAGCGGTACCGTGCTGCAGTCCACGCCCGACTTCACGATCGTCAAGATTCGCGAGGGCGTCGAGGCCGAGCTGCCGCACTTCGATCAGCGCCGTTACGAGAACGAGCGCAACGAGCGCCCGATGGGCGAGCGTTACCTGCACAACCAGCACATCAAGGCCGTGATCATCGACGTTCGCGACCCCAACTCCAACCTGCAGCCGGTTCGTGGCGAGCACAGCCGTCCGCCGATTGTCATCTCCCGTACCCACCCCGAGCTCATGCGTCGTCTGTTTGAGCAGGAGGTGCCCGAGATCTATGAGGGCACCGTCCAGATCAAGTCGATCGCCCGCGAGCCCGGCCAGCGTTCCAAGGTCGCCGTCCACTCGCTCGACGACCGTCTGGATCCCGTGGGCGCCTGCGTCGGCCCCAAGGGCAGCCGTGTTCGCGCTGTCGTGGGCGAGCTCCGTGGCGAGCGCGTCGACGTCATCCTGTGGGATGCCGATCCTGCCGTCTACGTTGCCAACGCCCTGTCGCCTGCCAAGGTCACCCGCGTCCTCATCGACGAGGAGAAGGCCTACGCCGGCGTCATCGTGCCCGATGACCAGCTGTCCCTCGCCATCGGCAAGGAGGGCCAGAACGCCCGCCTCGCTGCGCGCCTGACCGGCTGGCACATCGACATCAAGTCCGAGACGCTTGCCGCCGACATCCTCAAGAACGTTCCCGTTCACGAGGAGCCCGCCGCCGACCTGATCGGTGACGAGGAGGACGAGGACGTCCGCCGCTGCGAGTACGTGTCCGAGGACGGCGTCCAGTGCCGCAACCAGGCTCGTCCCGGCTCCCGTTTCTGCGGTGTCCACGACACCGACGCCTTCGATGATGCGGAGGACCTGATCTAGCGCGCGGTCGCGCCGGGCGGGTCCCGGCGCGTCTCCCACGCTCGTTCAGTCTCTAGGCACCCAAGGTGCCAGAAAGGGTAGGTGAAGTCATATGGCAAAAGTCCGTGTGTCCACCCTGGCCAAAGAGTTCGGCATGACCTCTAAGGAACTGATGGGTCATCTCGCCGAAATGAAGATTCCCGCTAAGTCCGCTTCCTCCGCCCTGGAGGACGCTTACGTCGCCATGGTCCGCAAGCAGCTCGCCTCGGTGATCGAGGCCCGCGCCCAGGAAGTCGAGGCCGCCAAGCAGGCCGAGGAGCAGGCCGCTGCCGCCGAGGAGGCAGCACGTGCTGCCGAGGCAGAGCGCGAGCGCATCGCCGCCGAGAAGGCACGCGAGGAGGAGCGCCGCCAGTTCGCCGCCGCCCGGGCTGCCGAGGAGGCCGCCCGCGCCGAGGCCGAGGCCAAGAAGAAGGCCGAGCAGGAGCGCCTTGCCCGCGAGAAGGAGGAGGCCGCCCGCGAGGCCCAGCGCCGCGCCGTTCCCGCTTCCGACTCCGGTTCGCGCTTCCGTTCGCTGCTTGACCAGATCGCCGCACAGGAGACCGTGCTCAAGGAGAAGAAGGACGCCGAGCAGAAGGCCAAGGCCGAGCGCGCTGCCGAGCGCGGCAACCGTCGTGGCGGCAACAGCGACCGTCGCGGTGGCCGTCGTAACGATCGCAACGCCTCCGACAACAACTCCGAGCGCAACGCCTCCGAGAACCGCCCGCACACCCATCGCACCAATGCCAGCAACAACGTCGCTGCCGGTATGGACTTCCCCAACCCCGACAAGCAGGGCAAGGGCAAGAAGCGCAAGGGCGGTCACAACAACGAAGAGGACCACTACAGCCGCATGGCTCGCGAGGCCGAGGAGTACAGCCGCGAGAAGGTGCTCGAGGAGGCTCGTGCCGCCGTCGAGGAGGCCTCTCGCGAGTCCACTGGTCGTCGCAAAAAGCGCAAGGAGAAGCGCGAGCGCGAGGCCGCAAAGGCTCAGGAAGAGCGCAAGATTGAGGAGGCGCTGGCCCAGGGCGTGAACCCCGAGGACCTCGACGCCATCAAGGTCTCCCAGGGCGTTACCGTCCAGGAGCTCGCCGAGGCGCTCGACGTTCCGGCCAACGACATCATCAAGCGCCTGTTCCTGCTGGGTACGCCGCTTACCATGACGCAGTCCATGTCCGACGACCTTGTCGAGCTCGTTGCCGACGACTTGGGCCGTCAGATCAAGATCATCACCCCCGAGGAGGAGAACACCTTCTCGTTCTACGACGATCCCGCCGACCTTAAGCCGCGCGCCCCGGTCGTCACCGTCATGGGCCACGTCGACCACGGCAAGACGAGCCTGCTCGACGCCATCCGTCACACCGGCGTCGCTGCCGGCGAGGCGGGCGGCATTACCCAGGCCATCGGCGCTTCGCAGGTCATGATCAACGACCGCAAGATCACCTTCATCGATACCCCCGGTCACGCCACCTTTACGGCCATGCGTGCCCGCGGCGCCAAGGTGACCGACATCGTCATCCTGATCGTGGCTGCCGACGACGGCGTCATGCCCCAGACCATCGAGTCGATCAACCACGCCAAGGCCGCCGGCGTTCCCATCGTCGTCGCCGTCAACAAGATTGATAAGCCGGGCGCCAACCCCGACCGCGTGCGCCAGGAGCTCACCGAGTACGGCATCATCCCCGAGGAGTGGGGCGGACAGAACATGTTCGTCAACATCTCGGCCAAGCAGAAGATCGGTATCGACGACCTGCTCGAGACCGTCCTGCTCCAGGCCGACGTGCTCGAGCTCAAGGCCAACCCCGATACGTTCGCTTCGGGCAACGTCCTCGAGGCTAAGCTCGACAAGGGCCGCGGCTCGGTTGCCACGGTGCTCGTGACCCGCGGTACCCTGCACGTGGGCGATACGCTGGTCGCCGGCCTTACCTACGGCCGCGTCCGCGCCATGCTCGACCCCAAGGGCAACGCCGTCACCGAGGCCGGTCCCTCCGACGCCGTCGAGATTCTGGGCCTGCAGTCCGTCCCCAACGCCGGCGATGAGTTCCGCGTGTTCGAGGACGAGCGCGAGGCTCGCGCCCTGGCCGACGAGCGTTCGCTCAAGGCCCGCATCGAGGAGCAGAGCCGCGTGAAGCATGTGACGCTCGAGAACCTCTTCGAGACCATCGCCGACGCCGAGGTCAAGGAGCTCAACCTGATCATCAAGGCCGACGTCCAGGGTTCTATCGAGGCCCTTCAGGACTCCCTCGACAAGATGGACCAGTCCGAGGTGCGCATCAACACGATCCACTCCGCCGTTGGCGCCATCAACGAGACCGACGTCGTTCTGGCCGACGCCTCCAACGCCATCATCATCGGCTTTGGCGTCCGTCCCGACGGCAAGGCCCGCTCCGCCGCCGAGCGCGAGGGCGTCGAGATCCGTTGCTACGACGTCATCTACAAGTGCCTCGAGGACCTCGACGCAGCCCGTATCGGCATGCTCAAGCCCACCGAGGTCGAGGTTTCCACGGGTACCGCGACCGTTCTGGACACCTTCAAGGTGCCCAAGGTCGGTATCGCCGCCGGTGTCCGCGTCGAAGAGGGCGAGATCGCCGCGACCGATTCCGTGCGCCTGGTGCGCGACGGCATCGTGGTCTTCAACGGTAAAATCGCCTCGATGCGCCACTACAAGGACGAGGCCAAGAGCCTCAAGAGCGGCTCCGAGGGCGGTATTGGCCTGGAGAACTTCCAGGACATCAAGCCTGGCGACACCATTGAGGGCTACCGCATCGACCAGGTTGCCCGTACCGAGTAGGGGGTAGCGCTATGAAGCAAACGCAGGCAACCCGCCGTTTGGGCGAGCAGCTTCGCGAGAAGCTCGGTTATATCCTGCTCTTTGAGGTTTCCGATCCGCGTCTCGACCTGGTTACTTTGACCGCGGTCGAGGTCGCGGTGGACCGTTCGTTCGCGCGTGTGTTCGTGTCGTGCGATGCGAGCCGCTACGACGAGGTCATGGAGGCGCTCGCAAGCGCTAAGGGCCGTATTCGCAGCCTGTTGGCTCGCTCGCTCGATTGGCGTGTTACGCCCGAGCTCGATTTTCGCATCGATCGCTCGACCGATGAGGCCGAGCGCATCACGCGTGCGCTGGAAAACGTTCCCGCCACGCTTGCGATCGAAAAGGACGAGGACGGCTATCCGATAGCGGATGCCGCCCAGGAGGCAGCTTTAGATGACTAATTCCGCCGACCTCGCCTCGTGCGAGTCTGCAGATATTCAGCGACGCATCCTCGAGCTCATCGAGGGTGCGTCCTCCATTGCGATTTCGGGACACACTTCTCCCGATGGCGACGCCCTGGGCTCCGTGTTGGGTCTGGGCCTCTCGCTTATGAAGTTTTTCCCTAACAAGGACATTGCCCTGCTGCTGGCAGACGATGATCCGGTTCCGCGCATTTACCGCTTTATGGAAGGCTCCGATCGCCTGGTACCGGCATCTGCGTATACCGGCAATCCGGACCTGTTCATCTCGGTGGACGTGCCGGTCGTCGAGCGTCTCAATAATTCCGCCGAGGTGCTTCGTCGCTCCAAGCATGTGGTGTGCTTCGATCACCATCCGGCGCGCGAGGAGTTTGCCGAGCTCAGCCTGAGGCGCGTCGAAGCTGCAGCCTGCGCCATGATCATCGACCGCTTCTTGGACAATTGCGGCATTGTCGCACGTGATGGCGTTGCGACCTGCCTGCTGTGTGGCTTGGTTACCGATACCGGCCGTTTTCAGTACCAAAACGCCGATGCAGCCGCGTTCCATGCAGCCTCGCGTCTGGTTGCCCACGGTGCCGATCCGGCGCGTGTGGCACTCGAGGTTTACCAGAGCATGCGCGTTGAGTTTTTGCACCTCAAGTCCATCGTTATGGGCCGCATTAAGACGGTGGCCCACGGGCGCGTCGCGTATAGCTACGCGTACCAGAGTGACCTTGAGGCCTGCGGTGTCACCTCGGACGAGTGCGACGGTCTGGTTGACGTGGTGCGCTCGGTGATGGGCGTCGAGGTCTGTCTGTTCCTGAAGGGCATTGAGGGCGATACCAAGGTGCGCGGCAACCTGCGCTCCAAGGGCGACCTCAACGTGTCCGAGATCGCTGCTGCCTTTGGCGGAGGCGGACATCCCGCTGCCGCCGGTTTCTCCAACAACGGAACGATTCTCGAGACGCTTACCGTGGCACTTCCCATGCTGGCCGAGCTGGTGGGGGAGGATCCCGCTTCGGTGACCGTCGAGCTTTAACTTTTTGGATGGTACATGGCCCGTCGTACGCCTTCTCAACTGAATATGCTGCTCGCCGTCGATAAGCCGGTGGGCTGCACGTCCCACGATGTGGTTTCGAAATGCCGACGCGCCCTCCATGAGCGGCGCGTCGGCCATGCCGGCACGCTCGACCCCATGGCATCGGGTGTCATGGTGGTGGGTGTGGGCCAGGCCACCCGTCTGCTGGGCATGCTAACCCTCGATACCAAAAGCTATGTCGCCGACATTTCGTTTGGCGCCGAGACCAATACCGATGATGCGGAGGGCGAGGCGGTCCGCACGGTGGCTGTTGCCAACGAGCTCCGCGATCCTGCCTATGCCCGTGAGCGCTTGGCCGCTATGCTGGGTCCGCAGATGCAGGTGCCGCCGGCGTTTTCGGCTATCTCGGTCAATGGCGTTCGCGCCTACAAGTCTGCTCGCGAGGGCAATGCGGTGGACCTACCTCCGCGCCCCGTCGAGGTCTATGCCGCCGACCTGATCGCCGTGGGAGGCGAAGGTGATACGTGTGTGTGGACCGTGGCGTTCTCAGTGAGCAAGGGTACCTATATCCGTGCGCTCGCTCGCGATTTGGGCCGCGCCTGCGAGAGCGCCGCGCACATTTCCGCGCTGCGCCGCACGGCCTCCGGTGTTGTTTCCATTGGCGCTTGTCATACGGTCGAGGAGCTTTCTCCCGAGTCCGCGGCTGGCTTTGCCCTGGATCCCATTGCGGCCCTGGGCGCCACGCGTGTTGACTTGCCGGGCAATCTTGCCGACGACCTGCTCTGCGGCCGACGCATTCCCGTTGAGCGTGCGCTTGCCGATTTTGATGCCTCGAAGGCGCCGTTTGCGTTGGTGCTCGATGGGGGACTCAAGGCGCTCGCCCGCATCGAGGGTGGCCGCTTTGTCATGGAGCATGTCTTTCCGCAGGCCATCGGCGGTGTTCGATGATGTTGTCCGCTCACGAGCTCGCGCGTATTTTTTTCGCGGGCGAGTCGGACGAGGCTCACATCGTTACTGCCGATGCGTTTGATAAGTGTGAGCACCTGGGTGCTGCCTCGATCGCCATCGGCGTGTTCGATGGCGTTCACCGTGGACACCGGGAACTCATCGAAGCGCTTGTCGGTGATGCCCGTGCCCATGACTGCAAGGCTGTCGTGGTCACTTTCGATCCCGACCCGGACGTTGTGGTGAGTCCTTCGCCCGCTCAAAAATTGATGACGACGGCCGACCGTCTACATGCCTTGGCTCAGACCGGGGTCGATGCGGTGGTGGCCGTTCCCTTTACGCCTGAGGTTGCGGCACTCGACCATGTCGGTTTTTTCGCACTGCTATCACGCGTGGTCTGCATTCGTTCGATTCGCGTTGGCAGCGACTTTAGGCTGGGTCGTGGCGGTGCTTCTGGTGTTGCCGAGATGCGCGTCTGGGGTTCCGAGCACGGCGTTGACGTGTATGGTCACGATCTGCTTTGCGAGGGCGGTGAGGCCATTTGCGCCACCCGCATTCGTCATGAGCTGGGACAGGGCCATGTGGAGCTTGCTGCTGAGTTGCTCGGCCGCCAGTATATGGTGCGTGGCAGTGTTGTTCGCGGCCGTCACGAGGGTTCTGGCATGGGCTTTCCCACGGCAAACCTGCAGGTTCCCGACGGCATTCAGGTGCCTGCCGATGGCGTGTATGAGGGTCTGGTGCTGGTCGATGACACCGCGTGGCCTGCTGCCGTTAACGTCGGCCTGCCGCCGACGTATGCCGACGACGCCGCTTCATCGCATCTCGAGGCTAACTTAATTGGTTATACGGGCGACCTGTACGGCGCTTCCGTTTCGCTGGCGTTTACGCGCTGGCTGCGTCCCTCGCGTGTGTTCGATTCGCTGGATGAGTTGATTGCGACCGTCGAGGGTAACATCGAGGACATTCGTCACAACTTGGGTGAGCAGGGGGTGGGCATCCGTGATTAGCGATGAGGAAAAAGACCAGGTACGCGCTGCGTCCGACTTAGTCGCCATCGTGCAGGAAACGGTTGAGCTCAAGCCCCGCGGCCATGAGTTTTGGGGTTGCTGCCCCTTCCATGGCGAAAAGACGCCTTCTTTCCACATTATCCCCGCTACGCAGGTCTGGCACTGCTTTGGCTGCGGCGAAGGCGGCGACGTCTTCACCTATATCATGAAGCGCGAAAACCTGAGCTTTCCCGAGTCAATCCGCTATTTGGCCGATCGTGCGGGTATTGAGCTGCATGACACCGGAGATCGTCGCGAGCGCGGTACCAAGCGTGCCCGCATCTACGATCTGTGTGCCGAGACCGCCCAGTTCTACCACACCATGCTTATGCGCGGTAAGGACGGCCGTCCACGCGAGTACTTTGCCAGCCGTGGTATGGGTGGCGACGTCTGCCGCCGCTACTGCCTGGGCTTTGCACCGGGCCGCAACGCGCTGGTGTCGCACCTGTCCCAGGCGGGTTTTACCCCGCAGGAGATGATCGACGCCAACGTTGCCGTGAGCCGCGGGCGCGGGCAGCTTGCCGACCGCTTCTACGACCGCGTGATGTTTCCCATCTTTGACGAGCAGGGTCACAACATTGCCTTTGGCGGGCGCATCATGGGTGACGGCCAACCCAAGTACCTCAACACCGCCGAGACGAGCGTGTTCCATAAAAAGCGAAACCTCTATGGCTTTAACTGGGCCAAGGAGTTTATCGTCGCGCAGGATACGGCCATCGTGGTGGAGGGCTATACCGATTGCATCGCCTGCTGGGAGGCGGGGATCAAAAACGTTGTCGCCACGCTGGGCACCGCGCTCACGGAGCATCACGTCAAGACGCTCACCCGCTTTGCCAAGCGTATCGTGTATATGTTCGATGGCGATGCCGCGGGCCAGAAGGCCGCCCGTCGCGCGATTCAATTTATCGAGCAGGATTCGATGGACCTGCGCTGCGTGGTGCTGCCCGACGGCAACGACCCCATGGAGTTCATCACAGCGCATGGTGGACAGGAGCTTCAGGCGCGCATCGACGCTGCCGAGCCGCTCATGGACTTTGTCTACCGTTCGCTGCAGGAGTCGAGTGACATCACCACGCCGGGCGGTCGTGCCAAGGCGCTGGAAGATGCGCTGACGCTTATCTATCCGCTGCGCGATAGCTATATGATCGACACATACTTTATTCAGATTGCCGATCTGCTGGGTTTGGATCTGGAGACGGTTCGCGCGAGCTCGGGTCGCGTGTTTCGCGATGTCGCCAAGCGCGAAGATGCGGAACGACGTCGTGAGCAGAACTATGAACGCCAGCGGGCGCAAGCCGAGCGCTCTGGTAGCGCGGGCGGTCGGACGTCTGGTTCGCAGGGGGCATCTCGCGGTGCTTGGGCATCGGGCGCGACGCCGCCGGTGTCCGCGCCGGTCGAAGAAGAGCCGTATGACTACGTCCCGCTCGATGCCTACGGTGCCGCGCCCGTGGAGGTCGTCGACGACCTGCCGCCGATCGATGTGCCTGATGGTATGGGTGCTGTGCCTGTGACTGATGGTTCGGGCGCTCCGGCTGCGGCGGCGCCGATGGTTCTTACTGATCTTGAGCGCAAGTCCTTGGCAGGGGAGCGTGAGCTGCTGACCATGCTCACGAGCTACCCCGACCTGTTCCGCACGTATGCCGACCGCATCTGCTCTATCGAGTGGGTTGACCCACGTCACGAGTCCATCGCATGGGCCGTTCTGGCAACTCCGCCGAGAACCGATCCTGCAGCCTGCATGGATGCGGCGCGCTCGGTGTGTCCCGAGGCGGCAACGCTTGTGAGTGCCGGGCGCATCTCCGCGACGAGCAAGCACCCCACCGAGACGAACATCGTGTTCATGCTCGATACGCTCGAGCTCTACACCATCAAACGTCGCATGCGAGCCGCGCAGGCCAAGTTGCGTCAGGACCGTTCACTCGACGATGAGGCCCGTCGCGTGCTGACTATGCAGGCGGTGCAAGATTCACAGCGCCAGCGCGAGCTCCAAAAGTCGATCGGTGGCGTGGCCGACCCGTTCCGTTTGATCGGTTTGGAGACCGCAGGTGCCGATCAGGCCTAGATGTTGTGGTCAACCAGCGTATTCTCGCCTATATCCTGTCTTTATTTTGGGTATAGACGTCTATGTGTGTGCTAAAGTATTGAGTCCTGTGGACTACGAAGGGAGAATCTGTGCCAAAAAAGACTGAGAGCACGGGTACTGGGCTGGAATCCTACGTTGCAAAGCTCATGGGCAACGGCTCAAACAGGACTTCGGTAACCGAGGACGAGATTCAGGTCGCCCTGAAGGATATCGATGTCTCTGATGAGCAGCTCAACGCGGTGTATTCCGCGCTGCGCAACAGCGGCATCCAGATTATCTCCGCGAGCGGAAACGACGACGCCCCGATGGACGTCGACGATGACGATAACGATACCGACGATTTCGATGACGACGACGAGCACGATTCCGGCTCGCTTGACGACCACGAGCTTAAGATGGCCCGTCAGGCCGACGCCGAGATGGGTTCTTCCAAGAGCAAGAAGAAGCGCACCGTGCGAACGTCCCGTTCGCGTTCGCGCGTGCGCGGCATTGATGCCTCCACGGTGATGCTGACCGGCGATCCGGTTCGTATGTACCTCAAGGAGATCGGCAAGGTCGACCTGCTGACTGCCTCCGAAGAGGTCGATCTGGCTATGAAGATCGAGGCCGGTCTCGAGGCCACCGAGAAGCTCGAGGCCGCCGACGCGGGCGAGATCGAGCTCACGCGTGCCGAGATGCGTCGTCTGACCCGTATCGAGAACGTGGGCCTCGAGGCCAAGCAGGCGCTCATCAGTGCCAACCTGCGTCTGGTCGTCTCCATCGCCAAGCGCTACGTCGGTCGCGGCATGCTGTTCCTGGACCTGATCCAGGAGGGCAACCTTGGACTGATTCGCGCCGTCGAGAAGTTCGACTACCAGAAGGGCTTTAAGTTCTCCACCTACGCCACGTGGTGGATCCGTCAGGCCATCACGCGCGCTATCGCCGACCAGGCCCGCACCATCCGTATCCCCGTGCACATGGTCGAGACCATCAACAAGCTCGTTCGCGTGCAGCGCCAGCTCCTTCAGGATCTGGGCCGCGACCCGACCCCCGAGGAGATCGGTGCCGAGATGGACATGAGCGCCGACCGCGTCCGCGAGATCCAGAAGATTTCGCAGGAGCCCGTGTCGTTGGAGACCCCGATCGGCGAGGAAGAGGATTCCCAGCTGGGCGACTTCATCGAGGACTCCCAGGCTATCGTTCCGCCCGATGCGGCCAGCTTCTCCATGCTGCAGGAGCAGCTCACCCAGGTGCTCGACTCGCTTGCCGATCGTGAGCGCAAGGTTATCGAGCTGCGCTTTGGCCTTGTCGACGGGCATCCCCGCACGCTCGAGGAAGTCGGCCGCGAGTTTGGCGTCACGCGCGAGCGTATCCGCCAGATCGAGTCCAAGACCTTGGCCAAGCTCCGCCACCCGAGCCGCAGCAGCAAGCTGAAGGACTACATCGAGTCATAACCTCGCAAGCAAGAAGCGCCCTCAAGCACATCCGCTTGGGGGCGCTTTCATGTGGTCATTGGGGACCTCCCCAATGACTAGGTCGGAAAAATTCTTAAAAAAGTTCTTGCCCTGAGCTGATTCGTCCGTATAATAAACTTCGTTGCTTGAGAGCACGCACCTATTCCTCGGTAGCTCAATGGTAGAGCACGCGGCTGTTAACCGCGCTGTTGTAGGTTCGAGTCCTACCCGGGGAGCCAGGTTGTAAAACCCGTCGCTTATGCGGCGGGTTTTTTCATGCCGCGACCACTTGACTCGAACGTTGCCATATCAACATTTCGTGTCGAGGATGTAATCCCGCGACCCATCACCTCAACATGGCGCGGTCGTTGTAGAATATTGCAATGATTGCTCCCACGACATGGTGCCGCGAGCACCAGATAAGGAGATTCTTGTGTCTGAGACCATCAACGGCGGCCTGAGCGTCTCGAACGACGTTATTGCCGATATTGCCGGTTATGCCGCGATGACGTGCTATGGCGTCGTCGGTATGGCTGAGCAGCTCCAGGGCGCCGAGAGCGTGCGCCTGCTTGCCGGTCAGCGCCTCCGCAAGGGCGTGCTTGTCTCCGCCGACGAGAACGGCCTTACGGTCGATCTTCACGTCGTGCTCGAGAACGGCGTCAACATGAAGTCCGTCTGCCACAATCTTTCGAGCTCCGTTGCCTTCACCCTGCAGGAGATCGCCCAGATCGATCCCGCCAGCCTTAAGATCGGCATTCACATCGACGCGCTCAAGAGCCGTCTGAACTAGCATCCGAAAACGGAGATTCAAATACCCATGATTGCAAAGACCATTCGCACCTGTTTTCCGATCGCTGCGGCTGCTGTTTCCGACAAGGCCGAGGAGATCAACAAGCTCAATGTCTTCCCCGTACCCGACGGCGACACCGGTACCAACATGTCGCTCACGCTCGCCTCGGTGACCAAGGAGCTTTCCGCCCTTCCCGCCGATGCCGATATGGAGGCCATCGCCGGCGCCATCACCCACGGCTCCCTGATGGGTGCCCGCGGCAACTCCGGCGTCATCACCTCTCAGATCCTGCGCGGCGTGGCCGAGGGTCTCGTCTCTGCTGATGAGCCCATCACGTCCGCCAACATCGCCTATGCGTTCCGCCGCGCCGTCAAGGTCGCCTTCCAGGCCGTCCGTAAGCCCATCGAGGGCACGATTCTCACGGTGCTGCGCGATGTCTCGACCAAGGCCGACGAGTGCGAAAAGAAGAAGTTCTCGGCCGAGGACGCGCTCGATGCCATCGTCGTCGAGGCCTACCAGTCCGTCGCTCGCACGCCCGACCTGCTGCCCGTTCTGAAGGAGAACGGCGTGGTCGACTCCGGCGCCTTTGGCTTTGCCATCTTCCTCGAGAACTTCGTAGCTGCCGCTCTTGGCCGCAGCACCGTTGTCGAGGATTTCTCCGCTACGTTTGACTCCGCCGGCTCTGCCCGTGATGCCGCTCTTGGCCGCGTTGAGATCGAGGCTAACGACGACTGGGAGGGCTCGGAATTCCGTTACTGCAATGAGTTCCTGTTTAAGGCCGACGCCCCGTTTGACGAGGACGAGTGCCTTAAGTTCCTGGGTTCCATGGGCGACTGTGAGCTGCTCGTGGGCGCATATCCCGACTACAAGATCCACGTGCACTCCAACACCCCGAACCTGGTGCTCGAGCACATGCTGCAGCTTGGCCAGATCTACGAGGTCTTTATCCACAACATGGAGATGGAGGCCCACGACCGTACCGCCAAGATCCACGAGGACCAGGAGAAGGCCGCCGAGCCCGCGAAGGCCCTGGGCTTTGTCGCCGTTGCCGCCGGTTCCGGCGAGGCAGACATCCTCAAGTCCCTCGGCGTTGACGTGATCGTGTCCGGTGGCCAGACCATGAATCCCTCGACTGCAGACCTGCTGGGCGCCGTCGACCAGGTCAACGCGACCTCGGTCATCATTCTGCCCAACAACGGTAACATCCGCATGGCCGCCGAGGCCGCTGCCTCAGCCTGCACCGACAAGAAGGTCGCCGTCGTTCCCACCAAGACCGTTCCGCAGGCCTTCTCCGCGCTGTTCGCGGTCCTACCCGATTCCGAGCTTGAGGATGCCGTCGCCGCTATGGTCGACGCCATCAGCGAGGTCCGCGATGGCGAGGTCACCCGCGCCGTGCGCGATTCCAGCGCCTCTGACGGCTCTCCGATTCACTCCGGTGACGTCATGGGTATCATCGCCGGCTCCATCGACGTGGTCGGCTCCGACGTGAAGCAGGTCACGCTCGATTGCATCAACCGTATGCAGGAGGAAGAGGAGGGCGACGCGCTGACGATTCTGGCCGGCGAGGAACTGTCCGATGAGGCCTTCCAGGAGATCGTCGACGCTATCGAGGAGGCTCAGCCCGATCTGGAGATCGACGCCCATCGTGGCGAGCAGCCGCTCTATCCCGTGATCTTCTCGATCGAGTAGGCAACTGCCTATGTCCGAACTGTGCTCCGTGCCGCGCGTCTCGGAGCGCTTTGCCCAGAGCAATGCGCTCGACGAGGATATCGCGCGACTTAAATATGTTTCGGGTAAACGTGAGGAGGCCCTTCGCCGTCTGGGAATTCGGACGGTGGGGGACCTCCTTCTCCATATCCCTTATCGATACCTGGACTTTACGCGCTCCTGGTCCATCGAGATGGCGCCCATCGGTACCGTGTGCACCATCATCGCCACGGTCGATCGTATCGTCCAAAAGCAGCCGCGTCCGCGCATGCAGGTGACCGAGGTCTCACTCGTTGACGAGACGGGCGTGCTGCAGGTCGCCTTTTTCCGCCAGCCCTGGATTGCCCAGCAGCTTAAGCAGGGCGACCGCCTGGCCGTAATGGGTAAGGTCGAGTTTGCCTACGGCTTTAAGCAGATGGCCTCGCCGCACTTTGAAAAGCTTGAGGAAGGGCGCGCCGCGGGCACTATCCTGCCGGTCCATTACGTGAGTGACGGCGTGAGTCAGGCATGGATGCGCCGTATCGTAAGTGGCGCGCTCGAGGTCGTCGGCAATCCCTTTGATCCCATTCCGGCACGCTTACGCGTTAAACGTCGCCTGATGAGCCATGCCCGTGCCCTTCGATCGATCCACTTTCCCTCGAGCATGGCTGAGCGCGATATCGCGCGCGCACGGCTTGCCTACGAGGAGTGCCTCTACCTGCAGCTGGCGCTGCGCCTGCGCAACGACGGCGGCTTGGTCGAAGTCGCTCCCTACGCCCACGCCGCGGGCGAGCACCTGGCCGCGCTCAAGCAGGCCCTGCCGTTTTCGCTGAGCGACGAGCAGGAGGCCGCGTTCCAAGACATCCTGCGCGATATGTGCGATGGCGGGCGCGTGATGAACCGCCTGCTGCTGGGCGATGTCGGTACCGGTAAGACCGCCGTTGCCGCCTGCGCGCTGGCTGTGGCTGCCGATAGCGGCACACAGGCCTGCGTTATGGCGCCCACGGGCGTGCTGGCGCGTCAATTTGCCGATAAGACCGGCCCTCTGCTCTCGCAGGCCGGCATGTCTTGGGCGCTTCTGACGGGTGCCACGCCGGCCGCAGAGCGCGAGCGCATCCATGCACAGCTGGAATCGGGAGAGCTCGACGTCCTCTTTGGAACCCACGCGGTCCTTTCGGATAACGTGGCGTTTAAGTATCTGTCGCTCGTAGTCATCGATGAGCAGCACCGGTTTGGCGTCGGCCAACGCAATGCCTTGCGCGCGAAGGGCCCCGGTGCCGATCTGCTCGTTATGACGGCAACGCCCATCCCGCGTACCCTGGCGCTTTCGGTCTACGGCGATCTGGACACGAGTATCATCCGCCATCGGCCCGTCCCTGGCGCTGGCGTGACGACACGCGTGCTTACCGAGTCGAGCCGCGACCTTGCCTATGGCGTCATCCGCGAGGCGCATGAAAAGGGTCAGCAGGCCTACGTGATTTGCCCGCTCGTGGAGCCGAGTGACTCGGTCGATGATCTGGAGGACGTGCCCGGTATCGCCCGCGACGACGAGGGCCGCGTGACGGTCCCCGTGCCGCTGCACGATACGGCGACCGAGCTCGATCGCCTGCGTCTGGCATTGCCGGGTCTTGCCATCGAGCGCCTTCACGGCCGTATGCCAGCGGGGGAGAAGGACCAGGTTATCGATGCCTTCAAGCGTGGTGAGATTGACGTGCTCGTCTCGACTACGGTGGTCGAGGTGGGCGTCGACGTGCCTAACGCCACCATCATGGTCATCGAGAACGGTGAGCGCTTTGGCTTGGCGGCCCTGCACCAGCTGCGCGGCCGCGTGGGCCGCGGCAGCGTGTCGGGCACGTGCCTGGTCATGACGCACTCCAAGGGCAACGGCGGCGCTTCGGCAGCACAAGATCGCCTGCAATCGCTCGAAAAGACCTCGGACGGCTTTACGCTCGCCCAGATGGACCTTCGTCTGCGCCACGAGGGTGAAATCCTGGGGTACCGCCAGCATGGCGGTGTGACTCTGCGCTTTGTCGACCTGGATGCCGACGAGGAGCTGATCGAGTGGGCCCATTTGGACGCGGTCGAGCTCTTGCGGTATGCTTGCACCCTTGACTCCGTGGCGACGCGCCCCCTGCGCGATGCGGTCGCCATGCGATATCGACACATTTTTAAGGAGGTCAGCGGAGGATGAGAATCATCGGCGGCGAATGGCGCGGTCGTAAGATCGAGGAGCCCCGTGGTCGCGATGTCACCCGCCCCACGACCGATCGCGTGCGCGAGGCATGCGCATCTATGGTCATGTCGGCATTTGACTTCGATCTGGACGAGGTCCGCGTGCTGGACGCCTTTGGCGGCTCCGGTGCCTTAGGGTTAGAGATGCTCTCACGTGGTGCCCGCTCACTCACGACGTTCGAGATCGATCGGAATGCCGCGCGGCTCATTACCAAGAATATCGAGTCGCTCTGCCGTGACCGTGCGCGTTGGCGCGTGGTAACGGGCGACATGCTGGCGAGCGCCTCGCGCGGTCGTGTGCCGGGCGGCCCCTTTGATCTGGTCCTGCTCGACCCGCCCTATGCTTTTGGTGCCGAGCCGGTCGAGGAACTGCTGCAGAACCTGGCTCAGCAGGGTCTGCTTGCACCTGGCGCTTATGCCCTGTTTGAGCATGCCGCCGCCGATGCGGGCGCGCATCCGGCAGGCTTTGAGATCGTGCGCGAGAAGCGCTACGGCATTACCTCGGTCGACCTGCTTCGTTGGGTCGGCAACGGCGAGGATGATGGTATCGATAGCGACGCACCCACGGAGGACGCCCATGAATGACACTATCAACCGCGTGATTGTCCCGGGCACCTTCGATCCCATCACATTTGGCCATATCGACGTCATCCGCCGTGCCCGCCGCATCTTTCCCAGCGTGATCGTCGCTGTTGCCGAGTCGCAGGGTAAAAACGGTGTGGGCACCACGTTTATGCTCGATGAGCGCGTGGCGCTGGCCCGCGAGGCGCTCGGTGACCTCGACGGCGTCGAGGTCCTGCCCTTTACCGGCCTCTTGGTCGACTTCGCTCGCGAGCAGGGGGCGGGGGCCGTGGTCAAGGGCCTGCGCGCCATGACCGACTTTGAGTACGAGCTGCAGCAGGCCGACCTCAACTATCGCTTGGATAACGAGCTGGAGTCTATCTTTGTCATGAGTGCGCCGCAGTACGGCTATATCTCGAGCTCGGTCGTTCGCCAGATCGCCTCGCTCGGCAGCGATGTATCGACGTTTGTCCCGCCCAACGTGGTCGAAGCGCTCAGACATCGCTTTTCGTGACGTTTTTTATTGCCTGGTGGCATGTGGTAAACTAGCACGATGATATGTTACCTATGAAAGGAGACCGGATGCCGGGCGAGAATTTTCCTGGCGATAGGATCGTCAGCTTGGTCGATGAGCTCGAAGGGCTGATCGAGGAAGCCAAGCCGCCTTTCGGCAAGAACGCTCAGTTCAAGGTCATCGACGCCGACGTGTTCTTCAACATCCTCGACGAGATCCGCATGAGCTATCCCGAGGAGTGGCAGAAGTCCCGCCGTATCCTTAAGGAGCGCGAGGAGCTTATGGCTTCCGCCGCCGCTCAGGCCGATTCCATCATCGCCGACGCTCAGCAGCAGGCCCTCACCATTGCTGGTGAGCAGGAGATCGTCCGCTTAGCACAGCAGCAGGCCGACGACATCCGCGATCGTGCCCAGCAGTACGAGCGTGAGACGCGTTATGCTGCCGAGGACTACGCGGAGCAGGTCTTTACGCACCTGGAGGAGAACCTCAAGAGCCTGACCGGCACCGTTACCCGTTGCCGTCAGCAGCTCAACGAGGGTGCCGCCCAACAGAATGGTCAGTGGTAATGGCTGAGTTCCCGAGCGTTACCGTCGATCTTTCCGAGCAGCTCGAGTTTCCTGGTGATTCGTATCCGCTGGCCGGTAAGGTCGATGTCGCCACCTACATGGTGGGCGAGAAGGAGTACCAGCTACAGGACGGCATCGACTACGACGTTGTCTTTACCAATGCCGGTACCGGTGTCTTGCTCACGGGCATGGTCCGCGCGCACGCCACCGGCGAGTGCGACCGTTGCCTGGAGCCCGCCTCGTTTGATATCGCCGGCGAGATCGAGGAGTTCTACCTCTTTGAGGAGCCCGAGGATCCCGAGGCCTACGAGGACGGCTACGAGCTCCTGGGTGAGGACCGCATCGTCGATCTGGGTGAGCCCATCAATGACGCGGTCGTTATGGACACGCCGTTTGTGGTGCTCTGCAAGCCCGATTGCCGCGGTCTGTGTCCCACTTGCGGTTGCAATCTCAACGTCGAGCAATGCGATTGCGCCGCCCAGGCAGAGGCAGAATGGGCTGCTGCCACGGAAAATCCATTTGCAGCATTGAAGAATCTCAAGCTCGATGAGTAAAACTGTGGTAGTATCGCTACTTGCGCGTAATCGCCACACTGGATAGTTCATAAGGAAGGTCACTATGCCCGTACCTAAACAAAAGCAGGGTCGTATCCGCACTCACACCCGTCGTTCCGCCAACATGAAGATCTCGGCTGCGGCTCAGTCCACGTGCCCCCGTTGCGGCGCTGTCAAGCTTCCGCACCACGTGTGCCCCAGCTGCGGTTTCTACAAGGACCGCGAGGTTATCGTTACCGAGTAACGGTATACTCTGGATGCGATGCCGTTCCAAATGGAACCACAATGGCCGGCTCAATGAGTCGGCCATTTTTGTATAAGGAGCATGTATATGAGTAACGTTCGCGTTTGTGTAGACGTTGTGGGCGGAGACGAGAAGCCTCAGGTTGTTCTCGATGGTATCGAGGCCGCACTTGCCGCCGATCCCGATATCGAGGTCTTGGCAGTTGGCCCCGCCGAAATCGTCAATCCCTTTGCCGCGGCCCATGCACGTGTGGAGGCTCTGGAAGCCCCTGACGTCATCGCCATGGATGACGATCCTATTCGCGCCGTGATGACCAAGCGCAAGTCCTCGATCGTGCTTGCCTGCCGCGCCATCAAAAAGGGCAACGCGGACGCGTTCTTCTCCGCCGGCTCCACCGGCGCCATGACCGCCGCTGCTACCGCATACGTGACGCCGTTTAGGTATCAGGCCGAAGGCAAGAAGCAGCCGGTGCGCCCCTGTCTGACCAATGCGTTGCCCAATCGCGCCGGCGGTCTGACGGTGCTGTGCGATATGGGCGCCAACCCCGATGTCGAGGTCGATGACATGGTGCGTTTTGCCCAGATGGGTAGCGCCTATGCCCGCGTCGTCCTGGGCATCGAACATCCTCGCGTGGGCCTGCTTGGTAACGGCACCGAGGACGAGAAGGGTTCTAACTTTACCAAGGCCTGCTTCCCTGCTATGAAGGCCGCAGTTCCGGGCTTTGTGGGCAACTGCGAAGGCACCGACCTCACCTCGGGCAATTTCGATGTCGTTGTTGCCGACGGCATGTCGGGCAATATCGCTCTCAAGGCTACCGAGGGCGCTGCCAAGTTTTTGCTGCAGGAGCTCAAGGGCGCCTTTATGGCCTCGCTCGGCACCAAGATCGCCGCGCTGCTCATCAAAAAGCAGATGCGCGAGATTAAGGCCAAGCTCTCTGGTGATGCCAAGGGCGGCGCGATTCTTTTGGGCCTGCGTGGCGTGGTCCTGATCGGCCATGGCGCCACCTCGGTCGAGGCTGTTAAAAACGGTACGCTTGCGGCGGCCGAAGCCGTGCGCGCGGGGCTGGTCGAGAACGTCGCCAACTCCATGGACGGCATCGTTTTGTAAGAGCGAGTTAGAGCGCTGTTATGTGCCTCGCGGCCTGCTTCGTGGGGTAGAATCAGAACCGTGTCTTGGTACCGCCCGGGCGGTACCATTCTTTTGGTATTCATGCACTATGAGAGGAAGCGCTATGGACCGCTCCGAAATCTTCGACAAGATCGCCGAGGTCGCTGCTGACGTTCTGGGCGTCGATGTTGCCGAAATTAGCGATGAGACCACCTTTGACGACCTCGATGCCAACTCGCTCGAGCGCCTGCAACTGGTTACGGCTATCGAGGACGAGTTCAATCTCGAGATCGATGACGAGACCCTGCTCTCGCTCAACTCTGTCGCCGACGCCGTCGACGCGATCGAAAACGCCAGGGAGGCTTAGGTCTTGGCTTTATCCGAACGACTTGCGCGCGCCCAGGAGATTCTGGGCCACGAGTTCAATGACAAGGTGCTGCTGCGCGCGGCCCTTACGCATCCTTCGGCCGTCGAAGGCCAGCCAGTCTCGGCAAGCTACGAGCGCCTTGAGTTCTTGGGTGATTCCATTTTGGGCGCCGTTGTCGCACGCTCCCTGTTTGTGTCCTATCCGGAGTTTGACGAGGGCAAGCTCACGCGCCTGAAGGTGTCCCTTGTCTCGGGCGCCACGCTGTCCGAGGTGTCGCACGAGCTGGGTATCGATGACATCATCATCTTTGGTGCCTCCGAGACCGGTACCGGCGCGCGCGGCCTGCACTCGGCGCTCGAGAACGTCTACGAGTCGCTCGTGGGCGCGCTGTATCTGGACGCCGGCTGGGATGCCGCGGCGGAGTTTATCCACCGTACGCTTAAGCCACATTTGGCATCCGAGCGTGCCGAGCACCCTGCGAACCCCAAGTCGTATTTGCAGGAGTGCGTGCAGGCCGACGGCCACGAGCCTCCCGCGTACAAGCTGGTCGGCTCCGAGGGCCCTGCGCATGCGCCCACCTTTACCGCCGTGGTGTTGATCGATGGTATTCGCCAGGGTCGCGGCTCCGGCTCCTCAAAGAAGGAAGCCGAGGGAGCCGCTGCACTCGAGGCACTTGACCGCATGGGCTACACCACCAACGGCGTGATTCTCAACAAGAAGCCTGTTTAAGCGAGGAACCGTGTATCTCAAGTCCCTCACGCTCAAAGGGTTCAAGTCGTTTGCCGACCGCGCCCATATGACGTTTGAGCCGGGCCTGACCGTCATCGTCGGTCCCAACGGCTCGGGAAAATCGAACATCTCTGACTCGATTCTGTGGGTCCTGGGCGAGCAGAGCGCCAAGCAGCTGCGCGGCCAGGCCATGGAGGATGTCATCTTCTCGGGCTCGTCAGCGCGCAAGCCGGTGGGTGTCGCCGAGGTCACGCTGGTGCTCGATAACTCGGACCATATGCTGCCCGTCGACTTTGACGAGGTCGCCATCACCCGTCGTATGTATCGCTCGGGCGAAAGCGAGTACCTCATCAACTCGAGTCCGTGCCGCCTGATGGACATTCAGGACATCCTGCACGATTCGGGCTTGGGCAAGGATACGCATTCCATCATCAGTCAGGGCAAGCTCGACGCCATTTTGCAGAGCCGCCCCGAGGAGCGCCGCGCCCTCATCGAGGAGGCCGCCGGCATTTCCAAGCACAAACGCCGCAAGGAGCGTGCGCTCAAAAAGATTAAGTCGATGGACGAGCACCTGACGCGTGCCCGCGACATCAATAAGGAAATCGCCCGTCAGCTGCGACCTCTGGAGCGTCAGGTCGATCGTGCGCGCAAGTACAAAGAGCTGTCCTCGCGCGCGAACGAGCTTACGCAGATGCTAGCCGTCGACGAGCTGCGTTCGCTGCAGTCGCAGTGGAACGACTTGGAGAGCCGCTCCAAGGAAGGTGCCGCCGAGCTGGAGCTTGCGCAGTACCGCTTGGGCGAAAAGGAACGCGAGCTCGAGAAGCTCCAGGTCATGCTCGAGGAAAAGGGCCTGTTTGTGGGCGATCTGGGCGAGCAGCGCCGCCATATGCAAGACGTGGTCGGCCGCATTAACTCCGATATGCGCCTGCTCGAGGAAAAGGGCCACAACATGGTGTCGCGCCTGTCCGACATGCGCGGCCAGATCTCGAGCTCCGAGCATCAGCGTCGTCGCGTGGTAGAGGAGCTCGAGGACGCGCGTGCGCAGCTTGAGGAAGTGACCGGCGCGCACATGCAGGCCCAGGAGGACGTTGACGCCGCTGGTCCTGCCGCCGCTCAGCTCCACGAGCGGCGCGTGGCGCTCGACAATCAGATTTCGCAGCTTACGCGTGAGCAACGCGATGTGCAGCGTGTGGCCGATAACGCGGCGCTCGAACTCGCCAAGGTGAAGGACTCGCTGAGCAACGCCGAGGTCGAGGACAACATGTACGCCTCACGCCTGGAGCAGATCGACGAGCAGCTCGAGGAAGTCACGGCATCGCTTGATAGCCGTCGCGACCGTGCTGAGGAGCTTGAGAGCGCCCTTGAGGCGGCTCGTCAGGCCCAGATTGATGCGCGCGAGGCCACCGAGACGGCGCGCGCTGCCCTCAAGGACCTGCGTGCCCGCGAGAGCGAGGCGCGCAACAAGCTGTCTGAGGTTCGCTCGGAGCTTGCCAGCCAAAAGAAACTCGATGCCCGCATGGCTGATAGCTCGCCGCTCGTAAGCCGTCTGGTGGGCGCGCTGGGCGACGATGTTTCGGGCCGTCTGGGCGATGTGCTCGAGGCACCGCGTGAGCTCGAGGGCTTGGTCGAGCAGCTGCTTGCCGGCGATATTGATGCCCTTTTGTTTGATGACGCCGCTACGCTTGAGCGCGCCGGTCGCGCTGCCCTGGATCAGAAGAAGGCCTCGGGCGAGGCGCTGCTGGTGGCGCGCGGCGTGAGTGGCTCTGCGGCCGCCGAGGGTGCCGCCGGTACCCGTCTTGTTGACCGCCTGTCCGTGCGCGCCGGTTATGGTCCGGTTGTCGAGGCACTGCTCGGCGGCTATTACGTGGTCGATGATTTGGCCACCGCGCTGGCCGCGCCCGTCGTTGACGGTGTGACCTACGTGACGCCCGATGGTGCCCGCGTGAGCTGTGGCGGCCTGGTTCGCGTGGGGCTTGATGCCGGCGAGGCTTCGGGTGCCTTGGAGCGTAAACGTCGTATCCGCGAGCTGGAAGGCCTGGAGCCCGATCTCGCTGCCGTGTTTGAGCATGTTTCGGATCAGGTCGTCGAGGCCAATACTGCCGTTGAGGAGGCCCATGCTGCCGAGGGCGATGCTGCCGGCGAGATTGCCCGCCTTGAGGGCGAGCGTCGCTCCCTGCTGTCCGAGATCGGCCGCCTGGAGCAGAGTGCCAACAATGCCGAGGTCGAGCGGGTACGGATTTCCAAGCGCCGCGAGCAGGCTGCCGAGGCCGTACGTGCCGCACGTCCGCGCGTGGATGAACTTACCCGTTCACGTGACGAGGCCCGTGCGCAGGCGAGTGACTTGGGCTTGCAGATTGCCGAGGCCAACGACGATCTCGATCGCGTTCGGCGCGATGACTCCGAGGCCGCCGGTAAGCTCGCCGACGCTAAGGTGCGCCTGGCTCAGACGAGCGAGCGCCTGCGTTCGCTGAAGGGCCGCGTGCCCGATCTTGAGCATCGCCTTGAGGGTATCGACCGTCGTATCCGCGGAACACGCCAGGCCTCGCGCTCGCTCGAGCTGCTGCGCCTGCGCGTCGACCCCATGCACGAACGCTATTCTGCCCTGTTGGAACGCGCTTCGGATTGGGCAGCGCGCCTGCGTGACCAGGCCTCTCTGGAAGAGGCGGACTCCGCTTCGCTCAAGAAGACCATCGAGGATGCCAAGGCCGACGTCTCCCGTGCCAAGGAGCGGGTTGATGCCGCCACGGCGACGCAAAATGAGTTCAAGGTTGCGCGCGGCAAGCTCGAGGTGCAGGTAGAGACGGCCATCAAGGCCATTACCGCCGACGGTACCACGGTGCTCGAGGAAGCGCTCATGCTGCCGGCGCCCACCGATCGCGATGCCGCCGAGCGCGAGCTCAACCAGCTTGTGCGCCAGATCAACAATCTGGGCCCCGTGAACCAGGTTGCCATGGAGGAGTACGAGCAGCTCAAGCGCCGCGCCGACTACATCGAGGAGCAGCTGGCCGATCTGGAGAGCGCGCGCAAGGCGCTCACCAAGATCACGGTGGCCATTGATCGCAAGATGCGCAAGGCGTTTCTGGTGACGTTTGAGAAGGTCGACGCGAACTTCCGCGAGATCTTCGCCATGCTGTTCCCGGGTGGCCAGGCTCATCTTGAGATGACCGATCCCGAGCATCCTGCCGAGACGGGCATTGAGGTTGTGGCGCAGCCGCGCGGCAAGCGCATTACCAAGATGATGCTCATGTCGGGTGGCGAGAAGAGTCTGACGGCGCTCGCCCTGCTCTTTGCCGTGTACCGCACGCGCACGGTGCCGTTCTATGTGCTGGACGAGGTCGAGGCGGCGCTTGATGACGCCAACCTGTCCAAGCTCATCGGAGCCCTCGATGTGCTGCGTTCCGATACACAGCTCTTGGTCATTTCGCATCAGCGCCGTACTATGGAGGACGCTGACGTTCTCTATGGCGTCTCGATGCAAGCCGACGGCGTCAGCCGCGTCGTCTCGCAAAAACTCGATCGCGAAACCGGAAAGGTCGTGAATGCATAATGGGATTCTTTGACGCTCTCTCGCGCGGACTTGAGCGCAGTCGCGAGGCCCTCAACGAGGTCTTCTACTTTGGTGGCGAGGTCGACGAGGATTTTTGGGAGGACCTTGAGGACACCCTCGTCATGGGTGACATGGGTGCCGAGGTCGCTATTCAGGTCTCCGATGACCTGCGCGACGCCGCCGCCAAGAAGAACCTCAAGACCGCCCCGCAGCTTCGCCGCGCCCTGGCCGAGCAGCTCGAGGGCCATTTTGTGCCTGTTGAGCGCGATCCGTTTTCCGACACGCCGAGCTGCGTGCTGTTTGTCGGCATCAACGGTGCCGGCAAGACCACGACGGTCGGCAAGATTGCGAGCGCCATGGCCGCCCGTGGCAAGAACGTGGTGATCGGTTCGGCCGACACCTTCCGCGCCGCCGCCATCGAGCAGCTCGATGTGTGGGGCCAGCGTGCCGGCGTGCCCGTCATCAAGCGTGACCGCGGCTCCGATCCGGCGAGCGTGTGCTATGACGTGCTCGACGAGGCCGATAAGCGCGGCAGCGACCTGGTGCTCATTGATACCGCCGGTCGTCTGCACACGAGCCCCGAGCTCATGCGCGAGCTCGCCAAGGTGGTCAACGTGACGCGTAAGCGCGCCGCAAATATGGCCGCCGGTCCCATGCCGGTCTCGGTCGTGCTTGTGATCGATGCCGCCACTGGCCAGAACGGTCTGAACCAGGCGCTCGAGTTTAACGAGGCGCTGGGCCTGGACGGTATTATCATGACTAAGCTCGACGGCACGGCTAAGGGCGGTATTGCCATGGCCGTGGCCGAGAAGCTCAAGCTCCCGATCCTGCGCATCGGCGTGGGCGAGCAGGTCGATGACCTGCAGGAGTTTAACGCCAAAGATTTCTGCCGCGCCCTGGTGGGCGAGTCCAATTAAGGAGTGACTAGTGTTTGATTCTCTGAGCGATCGCCTCAACGACACATTTGACCGCTTGCGCGGCAAGGGTAAACTGACCGAGGCCGATATCACTTCGGCCATGCGCGATATTCGCATGGCGCTGCTCGAGGCCGACGTTAACTTTAAGGTTGTCAAGGAGTTCGTTGCCAAGACCAAGGAGCGCTGCATGACCGCCGAGGTCATGGAGTCGTTGTCGCCGGCGCAAAACGTCGTCAAGATCGTGCTCGACGAGCTCACCGAGATGCTCGGCTCCACCGAGAGCAAGCTCGTCTTTAGCAACCGCATTCCCAATGTCATCATGCTCGTGGGCCTGCAGGGCTCCGGTAAGACCACGGCTGCCGTAAAGCTTGCCTACCTGCTCAAGAAGCAGGGCCGCTCGCCGTTGCTCGCCGCGTGCGACGTCTACCGTCCCGCCGCTGCCGACCAGCTGGCCACGCTCGGTGGAGAGATCGGCGTTCCGGTCTTCCGCGGCGACGGCGCGCACCCGGTCGACATCGCCAAGGGTGCCATTCAGGAGGCCGTCGACCACCTGCGTGACGTGGTCATTGTCGATACCGCCGGTCGTCTTCAGATCGACGAGCAGATGATGCAGGAGGCCGTCGACATCAAGAAGGCCGTCAAGCCCGACCAGGTGCTGATGGTCGTCGATGCCATGACCGGCCAGGATATCGTTAACGTCGTCTCGACCTTCGCCGATCGCACCGACTTTGACGGCGTGATCATCTCCAAGCTCGACGGTGACGCCCGTGGCGGTGGCGCACTTTCGGTGCGTCAGGTGACCGGCAAGCCCATCAAGTTCGTGAGCATGGGCGAGAAACCCGATTCTCTTGAGCCGTTCTATCCCGATCGCATGGCCAAGCGAATCTTGGGCATGGGCGACGTCGTCGGCATCATCGAGAAGGCCCAGGAGGCAGCCGATGCAGAGCAGCTCGAGGCTGCCGAGCGTATGCTGCGCGAGGGCTTCACCATGAACGACATGCTCGACCAGATGAAAGCCGTCAAAAAGATGGGCGGCATGAAGGGTATCCTGGGCATGCTCCCCGGTGGTCAGCGTGCACTCAACCAGATGGGCGGCAACCTGGACGAGGGCATCTTCGATAAGAACGAGGCCATCATCATGTCGATGACCAAGGAGGAGCGCCTGCGTCCCTCCATCATCAACGGTCAGCGTCGCGCGCGTATTGCCAAGGGCGCCGGCGTAACCCCCACCGAGGTCAACAGCCTTATGAAGCAGTGGGGCGAGATGAATAAGATGATGGGCCGCATGCGCACGATGGCCAATCAGGCACAGGCCGGCGGCAAGAAGGGCAAAAAGGGCAAGAAGGGCAAGAAGATGCGCATGCCCAATATCCCTGGGCTGGACGCTATGGGTCTGGGCGGCATGGGCGGCCTGGGTACGGGCGGTCCCAAGTCCGATATGGAGCTGCTGCGCCAGATGGAAGCGCAGATGCGTAATAAGAAATAGAGCTGTAATTCCAGCTTGATATGGCAAAGGCCACTCGGATGCTACCGGGTGGCCTTTGTTGTTGGCTTTGATTGTTGGGTTGCGTTCGGCTTCGCGCCCCGAGCTCGCGGTGCCGTGCCGTTAGTGGCAGCCGCAGCCCTCGTGGCCTTCGTGGTCGTGGTGGCCGTGGCAGCCGCAGGACCCGCCATGCTCATGGGTGTGCTCGTGGTCGTGGCTGTGGCAGCCGCACGTGGCCTCGCCGTTCTGTGCGAGCGTGCCGGCGATAAGGGCCTCGACGCAAGCGTCGCAGCTGCCCTGGGCACCTGCGTATACCGTGATGCCGGCTTGAGCAAGCGCGTTGATAGCGCCTCCGCCGATGCCGCCGCAGATGAGCGCGTCCACGCCGCCGTTGGCGAGCAGGCCCGCAAGTGCGCCGTGGCCGGTGCCGCCGGTGCCCACGACCTGCTCGTTGAGTACCTTGCCGTCCTGAATGTCGTAGATCTTGAACTGCTCGCTGCGGCCAAAGTGCATAAAGATGTTGCCGTTGTCGTACGTGGTTGCCACCCTCATGGTGCCGACCTCCTTTGCTGGCCATGCGGCCGTCGTCGTGGTGATGGGGGAGTATGCGATATTGCCGCCCTCAATGCTGAGTGCCCGACCGTTGACCAGCGCGTTTGCCACCTTGCGATGTGCGCGGCTGCAGATGGCCGCCACGGTGGCACGAGCGATGCCCATTCGCTGGGCGACGGCCTCTTGATTGAGGCCTTCTAGGTCGCATAAACGCAGGACTTCGAGCTCGTCGATCGTCATATCGATGGCGTCTCCGCTGGCAAGGCCGTCGGGGGTAAAGCCGCGATATTCGGGGATGATCCCAACGCGGCGCAATTTTTCTCGTCTTCCTGCCATACACTCTCCAAATCTGACATATGTCAGTAATAGGATACCGCGCATACGGAACAGCACAAGGTATTTTTGGCATATGTCAGAAAAAGCAAAAGTGGCCAGCTTCTGAATGCGAAGCCGTGCTGCCGTGCATTGCGTGTGCCGACCCAAGTGTCCAATCCGACACTGCGCGCCTGGTCTACAATAAAAATCGCTTATAGGCGACTGACAGGAGGGTCAATGAGCAAGGCTGATCAACAGTTTGTAACCATGTGCCGCGATATTCTGGACCATGGCACCACCACCGAGGGCCAAAAGGTCCGTCCGGTGTGGGAGGACGGCACCCCTGCCTATACCATTAAAAACTTTGGCGTTACGGCACGCTATGACCTGCGTGAGGAGTTTCCGGCGCTTACCCTGCGTCGTACGGCCCTCAAATCTGCCATGGATGAGATCCTATGGATCTATCAAAAGAAGTCCAATAACGTGCATGACCTCAACAGCCATATTTGGGATGAGTGGGCTGACGAGACCGGCTCCATCGGTAAGGCCTACGGGTATCAGATTGGGCAGAAGAGCCATTATGCCGAGGGCGATTTCGACCAGATGGACCGCGTTCTGTACGACCTTAAGAACACGCCGTACAGCCGCCGCATTATGACGAATACCTATGTGTTTAGCGATTTGTCCGAGATGCACCTGTATCCGTGCGCCTACAGCGTGACGTATAACGTGACGCAGCGCCCGCAGGATGACAAACCGACGCTCAACATGATTCTCAACCAGCGCAGCCAGGACATTTTGGCCGCGAACAACTGGAATGTGTGCCAGTACGCCATCTTGCTGATGATGGTCGCGCAATCGGTCGATATGATTCCCGGCGAGCTGCTACATGTGATTGCCGATGCCCACATTTACGACCGTCATGTCGATATCGTCCGCGAGCTTATCGAGCGTCCGCAGTTTGCCGCGCCCAAGGTAACGCTTAACCCCGATGCGCATGACTTCTATGCGTTTACGACCGACGACCTGATCGTCGAGGGTTATGAGCACGGCCCGCAGGTCAAGAACATCCCCATTGCGGTGTAGGTGACGCGCATGACGTGTAAGCTTTCTGCCATTGTCGCCGTGTGCGATGACTGGGGCATTGGGTGCGAGGGCGACATGGTGGTGTCCAATCGCGCCGACATGCGCCATTTTGTGGCGTGCACCAAAGGGTGCCCGGTTATTATGGGACGCAAGACCCTGCTGAGTTTTCCCGGTGGGCGTCCGCTCAAGAACCGCCGCAATATCGTGCTCACGCGCGACGAGAACTTTGCCCCCGAGGGCGTCGATGTGGTGCATAGTATTGACGAAGCGCTCGCCGCGGTTGCCGATGAGCCCGTTGCGTGGGTGATTGGTGGCGGCGATGTCTATCGGCAGTTTTTGCCGTATTGCGCGGAGGCCGAGGTCACGCACAACCATTGCGTCCATGCGGTGGATACGTATTTTCCCAATTTGGATGCCGATCCGGCGTGGGAAGTTGCCCAGGCCGCTGGGGTGGCCACGATTGCCTCGGGCGAGGGCGACGAAGGTATCGATTATGAGTTCGTGACGTATCGTCGCGTTGATGCGTAAATCGTCTGGCGTGAACGGTATCATCGGGTTGTTTGAATGCATGGGGCGGCGCTTAGCGTCGCCTCGTTTGGTATAGATGTGCTGTAAAGAAGGGTGCGGGCTGGCTGCTATGACTGATGCCGTTGAGGTGCTGCGAATTGATTCGCTCGAGGACGAGCGGCTCGATGCCTACGTGCGACTGACCGAGCGCGAGCTGCGCTGCGTGCTGGAGCCGCAGAAGGGCATCTTTATCGCCGAGAGTGCCAAGGTTATCGAGCGCGCGGTGCGCGCCGGATACCAGCCGGTGAGCTTTCTTTTGGGCGAACGCTGGCTCGATCAGATGATGCCACTGTTTGAGCGCCTGGTTGTGCGTGAGGGCGCGGGTCCGGTTCCTGTGTTCGTTGCCTCCATGGAGCTCATGGAGCAGCTGACGGGTTTTAACGTGACGCGCGGTGCGCTCGCGGCATTCCGTCGTCCGCGACAGATTCCAGTAGCCGAGTTCCTGGGTGGCGTCGTCGAGGCAGCGGGGGAGCGCCCGGTGCGCGTGTGCGTGCTCGAGGGCATTGTCGACCACACCAACGTCGGCGCGATTTTCCGCTCGGCGGCCGCTCTGAACATCGATGGCATTTTGGTGAGCCCCACTTGCTGTGACCCGCTGTACCGTCGCTCGGCCCGCGTGAGCATGGGCACGGTGTTTCAGGTGCCCTGGACGCGCATTGGCAGCGAGGCGCGCGTATGGCCGCATGATGGGCTGGCGGCGCTGCACGATGCCGGCTTTTCGTGTGCTGCTATGGCGTTGACGGATGATTCGGTGTCGCTGGACGATCCCGCGCTCCAGGAGATTGACCGCCTGGCAATCTTTATGGGCACCGAGGGTGCTGGCTTGGGCGCCAAGACCATTGCAGGCTGCGACCGCGCCGTGCGTATTCCGATGGCGCATGGGGTCGATTCACTCAACGTGGCCGCGGCAAGTGCCGTCGCCTTTTGGCAGCTGTGCCCGCACGTGAGCAACGAGTACCACTACCAGCCGGGTCTGTATCACTAGGCAGATAGTTCGCACCGGGCTATGGTTCGGGGCGTTTCGGCCGACGTCGGTCGGTGCTAAGCTGGTATTGGCTTTGGTCTTAAAGTGCCGTTTTGTTGTTTGACGTACGCTAGTGGGGAGGGCGTGTGGCTAAGAAATCTACGGCTATCGATGTAACGCAGGGCGTTATTTGGCAGCAGCTGCTGTCGCTGTGCGTTCCCATCTTTTTTAGTTCGTTTTTTCAGCAGGCCTACACGCTTATCGGTACCTATATCGTCGGTCAGTTTGGCGGCAAGCTCGCGCTGGGTGGCATTCAGGCCACGATGGTGCTTACGGAGCTCTGCATTGGTTTTTGCGTCGGTGTTGGTGCTGGATGTGCCGTTATTACCGGCCAGTTTTTTGGTCAGCACGATGACGAGCGCTTGAGCCGATCGGTCCATACGGCCATGACGCTCGCGCTGGTGGGCGGCATTGTCATTTCCATTCTGGGCATGGTATTTGTCGAGCCGATGCTTGTGCTGATGAATACGCCGCATGAGCTGCTGGCCGAGGGTGTGGCGTATGCCCGTTGCTACTTTGCCGCCATGTTTGCGGCGCTGCTGCTCAATATGGGGACGGCGTTGTTGCGCGCCGTGGGCGACACGCGCGGTCCGGCGGTCATTATTGCCTCCGGCTGCTTCGTCAACGTGGCACTCGACATTCTCTTTGTCGCCGTGCTGCACATGGAAGCGCTGGGCTGCGGCATCGCGGTGGCGCTGACTATCTGCACCAATGCCACGATGATTGTGATCCGCATGATGCGCGCTCCGGGGGCGTGGCGGTTGTCGCTATCCAAACTCGGTATCGATCGCGGCATTTGCAAGAGCATGCTTTCGTGCGGTTTGCCGCTGGGCGTTCAGTCTGCGGCGTATTCGATCTCCAACGTTTTGATTCAGGTGTCGGTCAACTCGTTTGGAGCCGATGTCACGACCGCTTGGGGTCTTTCCGGTCGCCTGGACGGCATTATCTGGATGGTGACCGAGGCGCTTGGTGTGTCTATTACTACGTTCTCGGCGCAGAACTTTGGTGCGCGCAATTACGATCGCATGCGAAAGGGATACCACACGTCGCTCGTGCTTTCATTTGTGCTTATCGGTGGCCTGTCTGCCGTGCTGCTGGTATTCTCGGGCCCGCTTTCGCGTCTGTTTATCGACGATGCCGCAATTTCGGCCTACACCACGACGATTCTTCATTTCATCGCGCCGTTCTACGCGATCTTCTCGATTATCGAAAACGCGTCCGGCTCCATCCGCGGCGCTGGCGTGAGCTTCCAGCCTATGATGCTCACGATATTCGGCACGGTCGTGCTCCGCGTGGCGTGGGTGTTCGCGATTATGCCGCTCGACCCCTCGCTCGAGCATCTGCTGCTGGTCTACCCCGTAACCTGGGTAATCACCGCCACGATGTTCACCGTCTACCATCACAGCGGCAACTGGCTAGGCCGCGCCACTGCCTAGCCATTGGGGACGTCCGCAATGGCTAGTATTCGATGCCTTGGCGGGCTAGGAGGCCTTCGTCGAAGTAGTGTTTGACGGGGCGCATTTCGGTTACTAGGTCGGCAAGGTCGGCGAGGGGCAGCAATCCGCGGCCGGTGAGCACGAGCTCCGTGGTGGTCGGTTTCATCGCGATCAACGCTTCGGCATCTTCGCGCGTCACGAAGCCCCGTCGCATGGCTTCTCCCAGCTCATCCAAGATCAGCACGTCGACCTGGCCAATCTGCTCCCGCGCCAGCTCCATGATCTGTGTGGCACAGGCTTCGGGCGTGTCGCGGTCGGCCTGTACGATGCGTAGCTCCAATCGAGGTGCTGCGTCATGTTCGGCGCAGTGCAGCTTCTTGGCAAACTGCAGCATGAGTACGTCGAGCCCATATCCCGTGGCGCGCATCGCCAGTCCCAGCGCGGCCGTGGTTTTACCCTTGCCGTCGCCCGTATAGATTTGAACCTTGCCGACTCCCAGTGATGCCATCTCTGTCCTTTCGTGCCCGGCGTCGGTTTATCGCCGTCCGGGTTGGGTATTCTAGAAAACATTATCAACCCCAGTAGATGGAGTTCAAGCAGATGGAGATGGATGACAATAAACGTAGACGGAATATGATCCTCTACGTGCTCATCGCCTTCGTCGTCTACCTCGTGCTCTCGACCGTTCTGTTCCCCAACATCGGTCACACGCAGCAGATTACGAAGACCGATTATTCGACGTTTGTCAAAGCGCTCGATAAGAAGAGCGTCGACAAGGTCGAGTACAACACGGACGATTACACGATTTATTACACCAAGAAGGGCGAGGACGAGAATATCGCCTACAAGACGACCGGTGTGCCGAATGACGCGGGCTTTACCGATCGCGTGCTTGAGTCCGGTGCTTCGCTTGAGTCGGTCGTTCCCGATAAGAACTCGGGCCTGATGACCTACTACCTGCTCACCCTCATTCTTCCCATGGTGATTTTCTTCCTGATTGGCTGGTGGCTCAACCGCCGCATGAAGAAGGCCATGGGTGATGACGGTCCGTCGATGAACTTTGGCGGCGGTGGTTTTGGCGGCGGTGGACTGGGCAAGTCCGGCGCGCGCGTGATCGCCTCCAAGGACGTGGGCGTGACCTTTAAGGATGTCGCCGGCCAGGAAGAGGCCAAGGAGTCCCTCAAGGAGGTCGTCGACTTTCTGGAGAAGCCGCAGCGCTACGAGGAGATCGGCGCCAAACTGCCACGCGGCGCTCTCCTTGTCGGCCCTCCGGGTACCGGTAAAACCCTGCTCGCCAAGGCTGTGGCCGGCGAGGCGGGCGTGCCGTTCTTTAGTATTTCTGGTTCTGAGTTTGTTGAGATGTTTGTCGGCCGCGGCGCCGCTAAGGTTCGCGACCTGTTTAAGCAGGCCAAGGAAAAGGCCCCGTGCATCGTCTTTATCGACGAGATCGATACCATCGGTAAGAAGCGCGATGGCGGCGGCTTTAGTGGCAACGACGAGCGCGAGCAGACGCTCAATCAGCTGCTGACCGAGATGGATGGATTCGATAACCACAAGGGTATCGTCGTCCTCGCTGCGACCAACCGTCCCGACAGCCTTGATCCGGCCCTGCTGCGCCCCGGCCGCTTTGACCGCCGCATCCCCGTTGAGCTGCCCGACCTGACCGGCCGCAAGAACATCCTCGAGCTGCACGCCAAGAGCGTTAAGACGCAGCCCCCGATCGATCTGACCGCGATCGCCCGCGCCACGCCTGGTGCTTCGGGTGCCGATCTGGCCAACATCATCAACGAGGGCGCCCTGCGCGCCGTCCGCGAGGGTCGCAAACGCGCGACTCAGGATGACTTTGAGGAGTCGGTGGAGGTCGTCATCGCCGGCCAGCAGCGTAAGTCCACGGTGCTGTCCGACCACGAGAAGCAGGTCGTCTCCTACCACGAGATCGGCCACGCCATCGTTGCCGCACGCCAGAAGGGCTCGGCACCGGTTACCAAGATCACGATCGTTCCCCGTACGAGCGGCGCTCTGGGCTACACCATGCAGGTCGAGGAGGACGAGCGCTTCCTGACCACGCGCCAGGAGGTCTTGGACAAGCTCGCCGTCTATTGCGGCGGACGTGCTGCCGAGGAGCTCATCTTTGGTGAGATGACGACCGGCGCTGCCAACGATATCGAGCAGGCCACCAAGCTCGCTCGCAACATGGTGACGCGCTTTGGTATGTCCGATGAGTTTGGCATGATGGCACTCGGCACCGTCCAAAACGCGTACCTCAACCAGGACACGTCGCTCACCTGCGCCCCCGGTACGGCCGAGCGCGTGGATGCGATCGTGGCCAAGCTGATCGAGGATGCGCACGATCGCGCTCTGCAGATCCTGAAGGAGAACAAGTTTAAGCTTCACGAGCTGGCTCGTTATCTGTACAAGAAGGAGACGATCACGGGCGAGGAGTTCATGAATCTTCTCACGCGCGAGAATCCGCTGATGCCAAAGCAGCAGTAAGGCTGGCTGCGCAGTGTCGAACGCCCCATTTGAGTGTCCATCTCAAATGGGGCGTTTGGTTTGGGGATGATGTATATGAAGATCGTGGTGAGCGCCTGTTTGATGGGCGAGAGCTGTAAATATAACGGGCTCGATAATTACCATCGCGAGTTGGTCGAGGCTTGCGAACGTACGGGGACCGAGGTCCTGCTAGTGTGTCCCGAGGTCTTTGGCGGCCTGCCCACGCCGCGCAGGCCGTCCGAGATTGTGGATGGTGAGGTCCGCACCCGCGAGGGCATCTCAGTCGATCGCGAGTTTCGCCTGGGTGCTCAACGTGCGCTCGATATGTGCGAGCAGGCGGGCGGGCCGTCCGAGATCGTTGCGTGCATCCTTCAAGATCGTAGTCCCTCGTGCGGCGCGGGTCGCATCTACGACGGAACGTTCAGCGGTACGCTCACTGCGGGCAACGGTGTTTTTGTCGACCTACTGCTGCACCACGGGTATCGTGTGATTCCCGCAAGTGAGTTCAACCCCAGCATACTGGAACATTGTCCATAGCACTCGAACCCAACACTTCCTCACGGGTGACCGTTTTGGCATCATCCGTGAAGTTTATATTGAGTACGACCCGGTCATCAAAGACGTAGACCGAGTTGACAGGCACGTACCCAGGCAGCCCCTCCCCGCGGCTCTCGCGCAGGAACGCGTACACGGCCCTCCCGTCTCTTGCGCCCCTCCCGGAACTGTCCACATCAGTGTAGCCAATCCAGTCCGCCAAGGGCTGCAGCTCGGACAACGCGGCGATGGAGGGCTTCTTCGGCCTGCTCAAGAAGGAGTTCTGGCACGGCAGGGACTGGTCGGACTGGACCCCCGCCCGCTTCATCGAGGAGCTCGGGGGCTGGATCGGCCGATACAATACGGAGAGGTGCAGCGATGCGCTCGGTGGCCGCACGCCGGCCGAGCTCCGCTCCGCGCTGGGAAGGGCCGCGTAACGGTCCAAGAAATCGTCCGCAGTCCCCATTCTTGCCCCTTTGGGACGGCTTCTTGTTGGGGCGTGTCTGCCCCAAACCCTGCTAGGAACGAGTACAGCAAACTGGAATTTTAAATTAGTCTTTGCAAATAACCTTTGAACCTTCACCATCAATTACAATTCCCTGACGGTTGTTAATTGGGCATAGATTCAAATC